>JBJFDD010000312.1:0-1536 GCA_051889815.1 Candidatus Cryptobacteroides sp.
GTCTTCACCACCTCGCTGACGGTTTCAAAGATCTGTTTAAGTTTTGAATATGGATTCGCCTCATCCCGCAAATCCAGGACGCCCATGTCGACGAAAGCGGGCTTGCCGCCTTCGATTTCAATGACCCCGAAGCCAAGAAACTTGGTTCCGGGGTCTATTCCGATGATTGTCCTTTTCTCCATCAGGCCTGGCTAGTCAATCCTGTCGAAGCCTGTGTAAGGACGGAGCACCTCAGGAATGATGATTCCTTCCGGCGTCTGGTTGTCCTCGAGAAGGGCTGCGACCACACGCGGAAGTGCGAGGGAACTGCCGTTCAGGGTGTGGCAGAGCTGGACCTTGCCTTCTGCGTCGCGATAGCGCAGGTGCAGACGGTTGGCCTGGTAGGTCTCAAAATTGGAGACGGAAGAAATCTCAAGCCAGCGTCCCTGGGCTGCAGACCAGAGCTCGAAGTCATAAGTGATGGCAGAGGTGAAACTCATGTCACCGCCGCAGAGGCGCAGAATCCTGTACTTCAGGCCGAGGGCGTTGACTATGGATTCCACATGGGCAACCATCTCGTCGAGGGCGGCATAGGAATCCTCCGGCTTTTCCACGCGAACAATCTCGACCTTGTCGAACTGATGCAGACGGTTCAATCCCCTGACATCCTTGCCGTAGGAACCGGCCTCGCGGCGGAAGCAAGGAGTGTAGGCGGTCATCTTCTGAGGGCACTCGTCATTCTGGAGGATTACATCCCTGAATATGTTGGTGACCGGAACCTCGGCTGTAGGAACGAGATAGAAATCGTCAAGACCGATGTAATACATCTGGGCCTCCTTGTCAGGCAACTGGCCGGTACCGAAACCGGAAGCGGCGTTGACGACGACCGGAGGTTCGACCTCCTTGTACCCGGCGCGGGTGTTGACATCAAGGAAGAAATTGATCAGGGCCCTCTGCAGCCTGGCTCCCTTGCCCTTGTAGACAGGGAAGCCGGCGCCGGTGAGTTTTACACCGAGGTCGAAATCGATGATGTCGTACTTCTTGGCAAGCTCCCAATGAGGAAGTGCTCCTTCAGGAAGAGTGACCTCAGGACCTCCCATCTTGACAACAAGATTGTCCTCTGCACCTTTTCCCGGAGGAACGAGATCGCAAGGGATGTTCGGAAGGAGGACAAGCTGTGCCTCGAGTTCCTTGTTGTTTTCATCTGCCTTGGCGAGGAGTTCGGAAGACTTTTCCTTTAGGAGCGCAACCTCCTTCTTGGCTTCCTCGGCCTCTTCCTTCCTGCCGGCCTTCATGAGACCTCCGATGACAGCCGCCTTCTGCTTCTGCTGGGCGAGAAGGCTGTCGCTCTCGGTCTGGAGATTTCGTCTGATGGTGTCCAGTTCAAGTACCTTCCCGACAATCGGCCTTGCATCGAAATTCTTGACGGCAAGCTTCGCGATCACTCTTTCAGGATCTTCACGAAGCATCTTTAATGTCAGCATATTCTAATCTGTTATAAAGAATTGTTACAATTTCCAAAAGAAAAAGAGGGCAGGCACGATAACTCGAAGCCAG
>JBJFDD010000313.1:0-1534 GCA_051889815.1 Candidatus Cryptobacteroides sp.
ATGGATGAAAGGAATATATTTGCAATGAAATAGTTTTTTCATAGGTTAAGTTTTAGGTTAGATTAACAGAGGGAGCTTGTTGTGAAACACGCTCCCTCTTCTGTTTTCCATTGATGTTGCCCTGTATTTCGGGAAAGTACATTTCTCAAAAGAGTTTCGAACTCACGACATTGCCGACTAGGGTCATGCTTGCTGTAGGCTCGAAACGAGCCACCACATTACCCTCCGAATCCACCAGGAACTTGGTGAAGTTCCACTTGATGTCCGGTTTGGAAGCATAGTCGGGATCCGACTTGGAGAGCATCGCGGCAAGGACCTTGGCCTTGTCACCGCTTCCGAATCCCTTGAATTTCTGCTTGGACACAAGAAAGGTGAAGAGAGGGCTCGCATTCTCTCCGTTGACATCAACCTTGGCAAAACGCGGGAAGGTTGTAGCATACTTCGAGGTGCAGAAATCGTTGATGGACTCTATGTCCCCCGGAGCCTGCTCCCCGAACTGGTTGCAAGGAAAGTCAAGGATGACAAGACCCTTGGAAGAATACTTCTCGTACAGGGCCTGAAGGTCTTCGTACTGAGGAGTGAAACCGCACTGGGTTGCCGTGTTGACAATCAGGAGGACTTTGCCCTTGTACTCTGACAAGGACACCTCCTTGCCGGACATGTCCCTGACCTTGAAATCGTATATGCTCTGGGCAGATGCTGCCGGACCTGCTGCGACAAGAATTGCCGACAACGCGATGGACAATAAAATTCTTTTCATATAGGGTACTGGATTGTAAGATTCTTGTCAGATTGAATATACGGCGGAAAGGCGGGTACGGGGAAGAGTCTGCAGATTGGTGACGTCCTTGGCAGTCAAGCCACCATCAAGGGGAATGCTCCTAAATGCTTCTGCAGTTGCCTCGAAGGCAAGTGCAGGAGTATTGTTGTTCTCGCTGAGATGGCAAAGGAATATGTGGCGCAGGCCCGGATGCCAGATTCTTCTGACCGCATCCGCGCACAGGTCGTTGCTGAGATGGCCGTTGCCACGGGAAATCCGCATCCTGAGGTCATGAGGATAAGGTCCGCTGAAGAGCATTGCATTGTCGTAGTTCGACTCAATGACGACGGCATCCGCCATGACGGCATATTCAACAGCCTCTTGGGTCATGCTTCCCGCGTCCGTCATCAGGAAGAATTTCGTGCCGTGCCAGCTTATGAAGTAGCCTACTGTCTGGGTCGCATCATGAGGGACGACGAAACAGGTGACCATCGGATAACTCCCGGAGTCAAGAAGGCCTGTAAGGACAGGTTCGCTCACTCCTTCCTTGACAACATGCCGGCAGGGGTCAATCCAGTCCCGGGTGAAGACATGGACCGAAAGGGCTTTGTGGAGGGTTTCGGTGGCATAGACAGGAAGTTTCAGGTGTTTGCAGAAAGATCCGAGATGCCGGATATGGTCAAGGTGGTCGTGGGTGACAAGGACACATCTGAGAGTGTTGCTTCTCCCTCAGTACGATCCTCCGTGAGTCCTTCGCCACCTGCACCAATAACC
>JBJFDD010000314.1:0-5380 GCA_051889815.1 Candidatus Cryptobacteroides sp.
ATACCTGAATTCAGAAGAAACACCGAAGACGGAAGACAATGACTCCTCGCTGCCTTTTGCGGCACTGAAGAGCCTGCTTGAGAAGAAATGATAATATTAAGAATATTTAACTATGGCACATCCGAAACACAAAGTCTCTAAGCAGAGAAGAGACAAGAGAAGAACCCATGACCATGCTGCGGTTCCTACTCTCGCTACTTGCCCTAACTGCGGAGCAACTGTGATGTATCATCACGTATGCCCTGAGTGCGGCTACTATCGCGGTCGTCAGATCATTGCGAAGGAAGACTAATCGCAGACAGAAAATTGTCGGCCCCTTAGTTCAACGGATAGAACGGAGGTTTCCTAAACCTTAAATAGTGGTTCGATTCCACTAGGGGCTACTTTCAACAGGAGGGGATGACCGATTGCGGTCATCCCCTCTTCTTGTCTTTGAGTTGCCCTCTCCGGCGGCTATCATGATTTGCCCGTTTCAGGCGGAGTGGATCGGGTACCTGACTGTGAAGCAGGCGCCCTTGAGACTGTAGGACCGGGAATATGTGATTTCTCCGTTGCATCTCTCCAGGATGCTCCTGCAGATGGAAAGGCCCAGGCCGGTCCCGTTGCTCTTGGTGGTGAAGTTCGGAGTGAACAGCTTGCTCCTGTTCTCTTCACTCACACCCGGTCCGTTGTCCTCGATGACTATGTCGTAGAACCCTTCCTTTGTCGAATACCTCAATGAGACATAGACAAGCCCTTCGGTAATCGGGGAACCGGCCTCCCGTTCCGCTTCCTGTTTCAGTTCGATAGCCTGGATGGCATTTCCCAGGAGGTTGGTCAGGACGCGTGCCAACTGAGGCTTCGGCCCGTTGATGATTGCATCCTTGAGACCCATGTAGGTGAATTTGATGTTCTCTTTCACATCGAAAAGGAACACTTCCTCGGAGATGAGCTTGTCAAGGTCGATTTCCACCGGTTCCTCCATGTAGAGTTTCGCGAAGGTCGAGAAGTCATTGGCTGTTTCAGTCAGGATATCAATCTGGTTCAGGACGTCCCGGGAGACATCATCGAACCTCTCCATCCAGACCGGGTTGCCATTGCTTTTCAGTCTTATAAGCCTCTGTATCTGGAGCTTGATTGGCGTCAGCGGGTTCTTGATCTCATGGGCTACCTGTCTTGCCATCGTCGCCCAGGCCTTGTCCCTTTCGCTGGTTGTCAGCTGTGTTGTCGATTCGTAGAGGTCGTGGACCATCAGGTTGTATGCCCTGACAAGTTGCGAAACCTCATCGTCCCGGTCGTAGATGATGTATTCCAGATTCTCGATGTTCGCCTCATTCATCTTGCGCCCCATTTCCGTCAGAGGCTTGAACATCTTGTTGACGGCAGAAGCGGTGATGAATCTTGCGAGCAGGAGAAGAATCATGAAGACAATGACAATCGAGATGGAGTGCAGAAGGGCATCGGTCTTGAAGTCAAGGTTGTCATCGGTGTACGGCGATGCCATTATCGCCATCATCTTGCCGGAAGCATTGAACACCGGTGCGTACAGGAAATAGACCTTCTTGGAGCCAATCCGTTCCCTGTTGATGAAATACCGTCGGTTCTTGTAGACGATATTCTCATATACATTCGGGTCAATCCTCGTAGGAAGGAGCATCCTGTCAAACACTTCCGGAGTCGTGGAACGGATTTCCCTGCCTCCGGTGTTGTACAGGGTGATGTCGGCCTTGAGGGTATTGCTGGCTTCCTCGACAACTTCCGATGCCTCGGGAGTCAGGAGCACATTCGGATTGTCTGCGAACCTGAGCTTCGACTGGAGGTAACTTTGCAGGAAGGTAACCTTATCGGCCATTGATGACATCATGTTCGAGTTGTTCCTCTTGTTCACGAAAGCCACACTTACGCCGGCAAGGCTTATCAAGGTCATGATCAGCGCCAGCATCATCGCGCTGTTGATCTGTGACTTGTAGTAATTCTTCTCTTTCCGTGGTCTCCTTTTGCGCGGGAGGGTCATTATCGTGATCAGGAGGTAGATGACCAGGGCGTTCAGCAGGAAGGTCACGACATAGAAGGCTATTTCGATTCTCTGCCTGGAGATGAGGATTATCATGCTGTCGGAGACCTTGTTGATGAAATGGACATAGCCATTAGAGCGCAGGACCCTGTTCGGGGTGTCGACATATTCCTTGAAGGCCTCGTAGTCCAGATGCATCGGGTACGCGTAGTTTCCGCGGCAGGAAGTCATGTTCCCGTCTGAATATTTTGCATAGGAATATGCCGACGGCATCAGGACCTCTCCCGGCTTGCTGTAGCCGAGGATCTTGCCATAGCCTTTGTCGAGCCTGTTGGACTTCGGTGAGATAGTCAGCAGCATCATCGTCACACCGTCGGATTCGGTGTAGAAGGAAAAGCTTCCGACATACATGTGGTTGCCGTTCTCGTCGGAATGGTAGCGGAAGCGGGAATTCTCGTGGATAGGAATGCCGTTCGAGACCATGCCGGTAAAGTAGGCAACCGACTGGGGCGTCTTCATTTCATCCCTGAACATTTCCACTCCGATGTCATAGTCCTGTGAAAAGCGGCCGAGGTAATTTTCGATAATCCTGTTGCGGATGAAGTAACCGCTGTTCCGCATGGCAGCAAAGGTGTTCAGGTAAATGTCCGATGCAATCAGTTCTTCCTGCATCCTCAGCTCCAGTTCCAGCCTGATGTCCCTTTCTATTGAAAGCCGGTTGGCCCAGACCTCCACCCTGTTCTGCTCTTTCTGGAAGCCGAAGACAGAAATGTCCGTAACCAGCCAGAGTGCAAGCAGGGTTGAGAAGATCGCCCTGTTGATGGTCGAATTCGGCTTCCCCTTGAATCTGAACAGTCTCTTCAGGCATGTGCACAGCAGCAGGAAAAGGAAGAGGCCTCCGATTGCCAGCAGGATAAGGGTTGCGTGCACGAACAGGCTGGTGTAGGTCAGGTCGTTGAGCCTGTATAGCTCAAGGGTGATGTTGGAGTTGAATAGTATGCTCCTTATCAGCCAGTGCGTGTAGAAGAACATGCATCCGAGTAATAATGATACCGAGATTCCGAAGATTGCCAGCGACCCCTTGCGGTTCTTGCATGAAAGGATTTTCCTGTAGAGATCCTCCCTTGTCATGTAAAAGGCGCAGATGGTCAGGAAAACTGTCATCGAATAGATGAAAGCATCTCCTATGGAATTGAATATCCTGCCGTCGGCATAGACCAAAGGAGAAAACAGCGACGAACTGTCCTTTATTGTCTGTCCCCAGAAATGGGTGCAGATGATTATCAAATAGAGGATGGGGAGGACCAGCAGGAGCCGCTTGATGCTGCGCCTGCTGTTCAGGTACAGCATCAGGGCGATGATTATCAGCCCGATAGCAGCCCACACCAACACGGAATGGGCCAGCAGGGAAGCACTGGTCAGATCGTTGTTGACAACCTTGAAGACAGGAATCCCGTCCAACCTCACCGGAGACCCGCCGGTCTCAGAAAGCGGTACAATGCTGAATGCATTGCCGGAAAGAAGCCTGTGGTTTATTCCGTCAGGGGAATCCGACTTCTGTGCATCAATGATTTCCAATCCGCTGATGACCTTGCGGTTGTTGAGGATTTCGGACCGTACCAGGTACCATTTGTGACCGTAGTTCACGAACGATGCTTCCGAGGTCACCTCTGCAAGGGGTGAAATTATGTTTTCCTGAGGCCTGGACAGGCGCGGATAGAAGACCTTTACATTAATGTTGTCATTTTTCAGGGGGAATCTGTTGCACCAGGAAGTCAGGGAGTCGTCGACATACCTGTAGAGGACCATGTCTTCCGGAATCGGAAGGTCTCCGATCCATTCGTCGGGATTCGCCGAGAGGGCCCTGTCCGACCAATCCTTCAGGATGGCCATCCTTTCTGCAAGTGCCTTTTCTGTCCTGGCTGCCACATGGGCTGTGTTCCTTACAGTCCTGCTCCTGGATAATGCATCTGTTATGATTGCCGCAGCAGTGGCAATCAGGATACAGATTATCAGGACACCGGTCTTTTGCTTTCCCTTGAGCATGAATCCTCCCATGTTTGTCATTCGTGGTGATACGGCTCGCCTTTGATGATGGTGAAAGCCCTGTACAGCTGTTCGGCGAAAATGGCCCGGACCATCTGGTGGGAGAAAGTCATCTTTGAAAGGGAGATTTTGCCGTCTGCACGTGAATATACCTCTTCGGAAAAGCCATAGGCTCCTCCGATAATGAATATCATGTCCTTGCCTCCAGAGTTCATCGTGTCCTGTATGGCCTTGGCGAATTCGACTGAACGGTATTCCCTGCCGTGCTCGTCAAGAAGGATGACTCTGTCGGAGGGCTTCAGTGACTTCAGGATCAGTTTTCCTTCCTTCTCCCGGATCTGGGATTGTGAAAAAGAAGAGACGTTCTTCAGTTCTGGGATTTCAATCACACTGAAAGGCACATAATGGCTCAGTCTGGAAGCATAATTGTCCAGGCCTTCGCGTACCCAGGGGATATCGGTCCTGCCGACTGTAAGCAAACTTATCTTCATTATTTACAAAGATAAGAAAGTGGCTCGGTATTTGCAAGCATGACACAACGATGCGACTTATTAGAAACATATTGATTTCAGCTTTCCTGCTTTTCTGCGTTCCGTCTGCTTTTGCCGGGAACGACGGCTATGATGTCTTCGTCCCCATTTCGAAGTACATAGCAGCAGGCGACGCGGAAAGCCTATCGGCATGGTTTGCCGACAATCTTGAGATTTCCGTACTCTCGTCGACCAGCAACTCCAGCAAGAACCAGGCAACGCAGATACTGAAATACTTCTTTGAAAAAAACAAGCCAAGGTCATTTTCCATCAATCACACGGCCGCCGGACAGAATTCCAAGTACGCTCTCGGAAGCCTGAGCGCAGGAGGAGAATCTTTCCTGGTTACGATATTCGTGAGCATGTGCGGGCAAAGCTATAAGATCCAGCAGCTCAAGATTGACTACCTGAGGTGACCTGGCAATCCTTCCGAAGATGTCAGACAAATCCAAACTATCGCTTCTGGCCCTGGTCTCGGCAGTTATGCTGAGTCTTCCCTATCTCGTACCCGGTACGGGATTTTTGTCGCTTGTGGCCTTCGTGCCCCTTCTGGTTGCAGAGGAATATGCCTTCTCGTCAGGAATCAAAGGCTTCTGGAAATGGCACTATGGCTGTTTCGTCCTCTGGAACGCCCTGACTACATTCTGGGTCTGCAATGCTACCGTAGGAGGCGGGATATTCGCCATCTTTGCCAATGCTCTCCAGATGTCGCTCATCTTCGGTCTTTTCCGCTGGAGCAGGAAGAAGGTAGGCGGAGTCCTGCCCTATGTTTTTCTTGTCTTCGCCTGGGTTGCGTGGGAACGGTACTATC
>JBJFDD010000315.1:0-1530 GCA_051889815.1 Candidatus Cryptobacteroides sp.
AGGGCAGGTGTTGGTGTTGCATTTGCGGCACATCACACAGCCGAGAGTCACCATAGGAGCCGTTCCGAAACCGAATTCCTCTGCTCCGAGAAGAGCCATGAAAAGGACATCCCTCGGTGTCTTGAGGCCTCCGTCCACCTGGAGTTTGACCTTACCGCGCAAGTTGTTGACCACCAGTGTCTGCTGAACCTGGGCGAGTCCGGTTTCAGCCGGGCAGCCCGCATGTTTGACTGAACTTGCAGGGCTCGCTCCCGTGCCTCCGTCTCCTCCGCTTATGAGGATGACGTCGGCCTTGGCCTTGGTCACGCCGGCCGCGATGGTGCCGACTCCGGCTTCAGACACGAGCTTGACGCTTATTCGGGCGCTGCTGTTGACGTTCTTCAGGTCGTATATCAGCTGGGCGAGGTCTTCGATGGAGTAGATGTCGTGGTGAGGCGGAGGGGATATCAGGGTAATGCCCGGAATCGAGTGCCTTGTCTTTGCGATGAGTTCGTTGACCTTGAAGCCCGGCAGCTGGCCGCCTTCGCCTGGCTTTGCTCCCTGTGCGACCTTAATCTGGATTTCATCGGCATTCACAAGATACCAAGTGTCCACTCCGAAACGTCCGGAAGCAACCTGCTTCACAGCACTCCTTGTCGAGGTGCCGTCCGGACGCGGGAGATAGCGCTCCGGGTCTTCGCCGCCTTCTCCGGTATTGCTCTGGCCTCCGAAGCTGTTCATCGCGATTGCCAGGCTTTCATGTGCTTCCTTGCTGATTGCTCCGAAGGAAATCGCCTCTGTGACAAAGCGTTTCATGATGCTTTCCTCGCTTTCGGTCTCTTCAACAGGGATGCTCTGACGGTCGCTTTCGATTTCCATCAGGTCGCGAAGATACATCGGCGTCTGACGGTTCTCGGCTGCCACGCAGAATTCCTTGAAAGCATCGTAATTGTTTTCCCTGACGGCCTTCTGCAGCAGTCTCACCCTTGAAGGGTCCCAGCCGTGCAGCTCTCCGTCTTTCTTGTAATTGTATATGCCGAGGTCGGCAAGGGCAGGAGTCGCCTTTTCTTCCGAAAATGCGGCCTGGTGCGCTGCGAGCACGTCGCCGGCGATGTCCTCAAGAGTGATTCCCTCAATCTGGGAAATACCGCCTCCCATGTATTTGTCAAGTACAGAGGAACTTACGCCGAGGTTCTCGAACAGTGCGGCGCCTCGGTAGCTTCGGATTGTGGAGATTCCCATCTTTGAGAGAATCTTCAGCATGCCTTTGTTGATGGCCGTGATATAGTGGTCCTGGGCGGCAGGGTAGTCAAGCTGGAGAGCCTTGTCCTCCACGAGTTTGCCGAGGATGGCGAATGCCATGTACGGGTTCACCGCGCTTGCTCCGTATCCGATCAGGAGTGCCACGTGCATGACTTCGCAGACTTCCGCCGACTCCACGACGACTGCCGTCTGGGCCCTTTTCATGCAGTGGATAAGATAGTGGTGTACGGCCGCCATTGCAAGCAGGGACGGAATCGGAGCATGGTCCTTGTCCACGCCGCGGTCGCT
>JBJFDD010000316.1:0-1529 GCA_051889815.1 Candidatus Cryptobacteroides sp.
AGAGTCAAAGAAACTGCTCTTGGGCTTCTCAAGGTACGGTTTAGAGGCTGGCGTAGAAGTCGCGGTACTTCTGGTCAGCCTCTCTTCTATTCCCAGCCTTCCAGCTTTGACGGATCTTCATGCTTGAATCCGCCCTTGTTGAACACAGGGTCCTTGATTCCTGCCTTTCTCTGGGCTGAATAGTCCGAAAGAAGAGCGAATGCCTTTCCGCCGAGCATCAGTATTGCACTTACATTGATCAGTGTCAGTAACCCCATCGAAAGGTCCACAAGGGCCCATGCGGTGCGCAGAGTAATGAATGCGGAAGCGACAACCATCGCGGAACATGCAATCCTGTAGATGACGATTGCAGTATTTTCCGCCTTGCGGGAAAAATTCCCGAAGATGAAGCGCATATTGGTCTCACCATAGTAGTAATTGCCGATTATGGTACTGTAAGCGAACAGGAAGATTGCAGCAGTCAGGAATATCCTGCCCCACGGGCCGAGCACGGCTTCGAGACTCCGGCTGGTAAGGATTATCCCGTCTTCTCCGCAATCAAGCTGTCCGGAGAGAAGGATGATGAACGCAGTGCATGAACAGATCAGAAGGGTGTCCACAAAGACTCCCAGTGCCTGTACCAGGCCTTGTTTGACAGGATGGGAGGTGTCGGCAATAGCAGCTGCGTTCGGAGCCGAACCCTCTCCTGCTTCGTTGGAGAAAAGCCCTCTTTTGACTCCCTGCTGGATGGCTGCCCCGAGCATGCCTCCGCTGAGCTGTTCCATCCCGAAAGCGCTTCTGAATATGTGCGAGAACATTCCCGGCAGTTCACCGATGTGTCCGACCATCACATAAAGTGCGATTAAAAGATAACCCAGAGCCATGAACGGCACCATGTACGCAACGACATTGGAAATCCTGTGCACACCGCCTACCACTATCACAAGTAGGAGAACTCCCATGAATATGCCGAGCATCAGCGGGTTGAGCGAGAATGAGTCATGGATCGAGGAAATTATGGTCTGGGCCTGCAGCAGGGTCTGTGCCAGACCGAAAGACAGGATCATGAACACGGAAAAGAGGATTCCCATCCACCTTTTCCCGAGTCCGGTCTCCATGTAATATGCCGGTCCGCCATAGAAGGCCTCCTTGCCGCGCTTCTTGTAGAGCTGTGCCAGGGTGGACTCGACGAAGGAAGTGGCTCCTCCCAGCAGTGCCATGACCCACATCCAGAACACTGCTCCGGGACCTCCTACGTACATCGCTGACGCCACACCGGCAAGATTGCCGGTTCCCACCCTGGAGGCCAGGGACACTGCGAATGCCTTGAAGGAACTGATTTTCCTTGTGTTGCCGTCGACCTGGCGCTGCGGATTCCTGTCCTTGCCCATTATGATGCGCAGGGCATCTCCAAGATAGCGGAACTGTACTCCCTTTCCCCGGATTGTGAAATAGACGGCAGCACCGACGAGAACTACGGTGATTACATACGACCAGAGCAGGTCGTTTAATGAATTGAGGAATGTCATTGGGCAGTTGGTATTACACTA
>JBJFDD010000317.1:0-1529 GCA_051889815.1 Candidatus Cryptobacteroides sp.
AGCCCATTTTTCCGGGAATGTATATCCTACCGTTATGTTGTTCAATGCAAAATAGTCTGAACTGGTGAGCCAGCGTGTCGAGGTTGCATTGGCATACATATCGGAAAAGCCCAGTCTCGGGACATTGGTGACATCACCTGGTTTCTGCCAAGCCTTAAGGATATCCTTGTGCCAGTTGCGTCCCATATTGTCAGTGGTACCGCCGTGCATCAATGTAGCATATCCACTGTCGTAGAGGCGTCCTCCTGCCTGGTAGGAGCATTGGACGGCAACATCCACTCCGAAGAATGTCAGAGTTGTTCCCAATCCTCCGTAGATTTTTGCGAGAAGGTCTCCGCTTGCCTTCCTGTTTGTGTCGTATGCAAGTGACCAGTCCGAAGTATCATACTCATTGCCATTATTGTCAAGTGCCTTGTAAAGGGCCAGACCGGTTCGAGGATCCACTCCTGCATATTCGGGCAAATAGAACTGATACATCGAATCGCCTTCCCGGTATATGTAGGCTCCGCTTATCATCTGACCCTCCAGTTCCGGATTGAGTTCCATAATGCGGTTACGCAGTATGGTGCCGTTCCAGTTGATGGACCATGAAAAATTTCTGTTCTGGAAAGGTGTGTAGTTAAGGTCTATTTCCACCCCGGCATTTCTTATCGATCCGATGTTCATCGGATAGGATGTATATCCGTTACTTGGCGCTACGGGACGATAGTAGAGCATGTCCCTGGTCTGTCTGAGAAAATATTCCACCGTTCCGTCCAGACGGCCGTTGAAGAGTGTGAAATCGAGTCCGGTGTTGAATGAGTTGGATGTCTCCCAGGTTATGTCCTTGTTGCCTTTGTAACTCAGTGTTCCATCGGAGAAGACTCCGTCAGCACCCGTCATGGAGTACTGGTCCATATATGGATAGTAATTGTTCAGGTCATCGTTGCCTTGCTGTCCGAAGGATACCTTTAGCTTGAGGAGGTCCAGCCATTTCCTTGATGGTGCCATCCAATTTTCATTGGCAATGTCCCACGCGCCGCTCAAACTCCAGAAATTGCCCCATCTGTGGTCGGGATGGAATCTCGATGAAGCATCCCTGCGGTATGAGGCGCTGAAATAATACCTTCCGTCCCAGTCGTAGCTCACGCGGGAAAGGATTCCCATAGTGGAATATTCTCCTGCGGAACCAGAACCGGTCTTCTTGTCAATCACGTTTCCGGCAGTGAAGTCGTTGTCTTTGTAGAGATTGTAACCTAGGACATATGATGACTCCGTCTGAAGGTTCATGCCTTCGAAGCCGACCATTGCTTCAATGCTGTTGCGACCGAAGGTATTCTTGTAGTTCAGCAGGAACTGTTCGTCGAACACTCTTGTCCGTGCTACGTCCTGAGTTACCGAACCGCCTGACGAAGAACTCTGCCCGTAGTATTTGTTGCTGATGTTCCTACCCCGGGAATTGTGCAGGTGAAGTCCTGCCGTCGCATTGAAAGTCAGGCCTTTCCAGATGTCAAAACGAGCCGAGAACTTTCCGTCCACAATGTCTCCGA
>JBJFDD010000318.1:0-5349 GCA_051889815.1 Candidatus Cryptobacteroides sp.
AGGAAGCATTGTCCTGGAAACTCCTCTCAAGGAAAGTCCCGGACTTACCATGGACCTTACCACAGTCGGTGCTGCTTTCGGGCACTGCCCTCTCGGAACCTTGAGGCTGAGCAGCGGAATGGAGCGCAACGGGACGATGGACATCGCCGTCAGGAACGACCTGGACGGAGCAAGGAACCTTGATGTCACGGCGAAATACAACCCCAAGTACCGCAGCCTTATTGTCAACGCAGGCCTGGACCATCTGGACGCAGGTTACCTCACCCCAGTCCTCAGCACAGTATTCAGCCAGATGGGGGGCTCGGTCAGCGGCAACATCATCCTCAGCAACGACGGCGGGGGCATGAAAATCTACAGCAATGACTGCCGGTTGAACGATGTGCTCCTCAGAGTGGCCTACACGGATGTTCCTTACTATTTCAACGGCGGCATCTCGATTGACGACAAGGGTCTGTCCTTTGACGATGTGACCGTCAGGGACAGGTACAGGGGCAAGGGAAAAGTCAACGGAGGTCTGACCTGGGGAGGGATGAAGAACATCTGCCTGGGAATAGGGTTTGACCTTGAGAAGACCGAGGCATTCAATCTGGACGAAAATGAAAACCCTTATTTCTACGGCAAGGTAACAGCCACCGGAACTGTAGATATCAAAGGTCCTACGAATGCCCTGCTGCTGGACATCAATGTCAGGACGGACGGAAACGGCAACATCCACATCCCTTTGGACAACAAGGGAGGTGTCAAGAAAAATGAACTCCTGACATTCAGGCAGAAAGAGAATGAGGCTGCCAGGACCGACCCGTACGAGGCGATGATGAGCAGGATGAAGAAGTCGCGGAAGAAGACTTCCGAGATGCAGCTGAAGATCAGGGTCAACGCCGACCAGGCAACCGAAGCATTCGTCGAGATTGACAGGAATGCCGGTGATGTGCTCGTCGGAAGAGGGGCCGGAATGCTTGACATCGACATCAAGCCGAGCCGGAACATATTCGCCATCAACGGAGACTACCGGATCAGCGAAGGAGTGTTCAAGTTCAATGCGATGGACATCGCCAAGAGAGTGTTCACCATTGCCGACGGCAGCACAGTCAGGTTCAACGGAGACATCATGGACAGTGACCTGGATATCTCGGGGCTCTACACGACCAAAGCTTCCGTCGCCTCCCTGATTGCAGACACGACCTCGGTTTCGTCAAGAAGGACAGTCAACTGCGGAATCGGGATTTCCGGCAAGCTGAGGGAACCCCAGATGTCGTTCTCGGTTGACATACCGGACCTGGACCCTTCTACAAGGTCCAAGGTCGAAAGCGCCCTCAACACCGACGACAAGGTACAGAAGCAGATGGTTTCACTGCTTCTTTCCGGCAGTTTCATGCCGGACGAGCAGTCCGGTATCGTCAACAATTCGGCGATGATCTACTCCAACCTTGCAGAAATCATGGCAGGTCAGTTCAACAGCATACTCCAGAAACTTGACATCCCCCTGGACTTCGGGCTGAACTACCAGCCGAGCGAGACAGGAACGGATATCTTCGACGTGGCAGTGTCGACCCAGTTGTTCAACAACCGGGTCCTGGTCAACGGTGCTTTCGGGAACAGGGAGTACAGGAACTCAACCGGAGAGGACATGGCAGGCGACCTGGACATCGAGGTCAAACTTGACAAGAAAGGCCTGCTCCGTTTCAATCTTTTCTCCCACTCCGCCGACGACTACACCAACTATCTGGACAACACCCAGAGGAACGGTATCGGCGTGACCTTCCAGAGGGAATTCGACAACATTCTGGATTTCTTCAGGGATCTCTTCGGAAAGAAGGAGGAGGTACTGAAAAAGAACAAGAAAACAATCAGGATAATGAAGGAAGACACGAAATGAGCGAAAAAGGAACACTCTACCTGATACCCTCGCCGTTGGGCGGGCCCGACGCCGTCGAGGTGATTCCCTCCGCAGTGCTGGAGAGACTGAAAAGCATCCGCCGCTACGTCGTCGAGGAAGCGCGCACGGTACGCAGATTCTTGTCCGCAGCAGGCCTGAGGGGCCACATCGACGAGCTGGAACTGCGGGAACTCAACGAGCATACCTCCCCGAAGGAAGTGTCAGGACTTTTGAATATGTTCACGGACGCTGACGGCAATCCTACCGACGTGGGTCTGGTTTCCGAGGCCGGTTTGCCGGCGGTTGCAGATCCCGGTGCCCAGTTGGTTGCTCTCTGCCACTCCCACGGAATCAGGGTTGTACCTCTTGTCGGCCCTTCCTCCCTGATGCTTGCCCTGATGGCCTCCGGGCTCAACGGCCAAAGCTTTGCCTTCTGCGGTTACCTTCCTGCAAAGACTGACGAGAGGAAAAAGGCAATAAGGGAAATAGAGAAAAGGTCTGCCCAGCTGAACCAGACCGAGATATTCATAGAAACTCCTTACCGCAACGACTCCCTCCTTGCGGACCTGATCTCCACCCTCCAGCCGCAGACAATGCTTTGTACCGCAGCTGACCTGACCACCGAGGCACAGACAATAATGAGCATGAGCGTCAGGGAATGGAAGAAAAAGGTAAATACCGGAATCGGGAAGCGCCCCTGCGTGTTCCTCATCCTGGCAAACAGATAATTGGATGTACAGATAATTGAATATGAGTCTTTTCAAGCGGATCAACGACTATGGGACGATTGAGCTGGAGGGGATGGAATTCCACGCCTTCCACGGTTGCCTGCCGCAGGAACGCGAGGAAGGCAACACCTTCATTGTGGACTTCCGTGCCGAAACCGACCTCTCATCGGCAATGAAGAGCGACAACATCGGGGACACCGTTGACTATGGTGAAATCTACGATGTCATCGCCTCGCAGATGAAGATTCCGTCGAATCTCCTCGAACATCTTGCAGGGCGGATTGTCCAAGCCTTGCAGCAGCGCTTCAAATCGCTGTCCTACATAATGATAAGAGTATCGAAAAAGAATCCCCCCGTCAATGGGAAATGCTCCTGGTCCCGGGTAAGGGTGTCATCAGGAAACAGGGACAACGACTTGCTGAACATATTTTGAAGATGAAGATTGCATTCCTTACTCTCGGCTGCAAGCTGAATTACGCCGAAACATCTACCTACGAAAGAGGATTCGCCGAAAACGGCCTTGAAGCAGTCCCCTGGGAAGAGAAGGCTGATGTCTATCTCATCAACACCTGTTCCGTCACCGAGAGAGCCGAAAAGAAATGCCGCAATGTCATCCGGAAGATGCACAGGGTGGCCCCCCAGGCCAGGATCGTGGTGACCGGCTGCTATGCGGAGCTCAGGCGCGAAGAACTGGGCCGCATCGAAGGAGTGTCCCTTGTCTTCGGTGCAAAGGAGAAGTCCCAGGTGGTAGAGAGGACTATGGCATTGCTCCGGGGTGAGGAGGCGACCACGGACAACAGCTTCAAGCAATTGAGCATGGCCGCCGAATACAAGGAAATCTCGAAAGACACCCTTTCCGCCTTCTCTACCGAAGGCCGTACACGCTCCTTCCTCAAAGTCCAGGACGGCTGCAACAATTTCTGCGCGTACTGCACGGTGCCGTACGCAAGAGGGCATTCCAGGAATATCCCGATTGCCGAAATCGTCTCCCAGGCAGAAAGGATTGCAAAGTGCGGAGTCCGGGAGATTGTGCTGACAGGTGTCAACACAGGGGATTTCGGACGCACCACCGGCGAGTCCTTCCTGGATCTTCTGAAAAGGCTCAACGAGGTGGAAGGCATCGAACGGTACAGGATTTCGTCAATAGAGCCGAATCTGGTCACCTCGGAAATCATCGGCTGGCTCGGCACCGGGACAAAGTTCCAGCCGCACTTTCATATTCCTCTTCAGACTGGATCGGACACTCTTCTGGCAAGGGTGGGAAGGAAGTACACCACTGACTTCTTCGCCGAAAGAATTGACTGCATCCGTTCCGTACTTGGAGAATATGTCTTCTTCGGGATTGATGTCATAGCAGGTCTGCCCGGGGAGACTCCTGAACTGTTCGAACAGACATATTCATTCCTCAAGGAGAGGGTACGCCCCGCCTACATCCACGTATTCCCATATTCAAAGCGTCCAGGGACAGTGGCTGCCCTCTGGAAGGACCAGGTCAAGGATTCTGTCAAGACAGAAAGGGTGGCCCTCCTGGAGAGCCTCTGCAGCGAACTGCATGAGGACTTCATCGGGAAAAACCGCGGAAGACATGAAAGAGTCCTCTGGGAATCGGATGAGAAGAACGGGATGATGGGCGGCTACACCGGAAACTACATTAGGATCGAAAAGCCCTACGATGCTTCATCCGTGGGCATGATAGAAGACATAATCATCTAGAAGACAATGGCAGGAAAGAACAAAGCAAGACTCACATTCCTCGGGACAGGAACATCACAGGGAGTTCCGATCATCGGATGCGGCTGCCCTGTGTGCAAATCTGCTGACGCAAGGGACAAGAGGTTCAGGGCATCCGCCCTTGTTGAATATGCCGGGCTGGCAATCCTGGTGGACGCAGGTCCGGATTTCCGGATGCAGATGCTTTCCCGGGACGTGCGGCATCTGGATGCGATTCTCCTTACCCACAACCACAAGGACCACACGGGAGGCCTGGACGATGTGCGCAGCCTGAACTACGTTGACCGGCGGGCTGCAGAAATCTACTGCGAGGATAATGTCCTGCACGACCTGATGAGGGAATATCCCTACGTCTTCACCTTCCCGAAATACCCCGGTGCCCCAGAATGGCACATGCATGTAATCACCGATGAGCCTTTCATCGTAAGGCCCAACAACGACGGGAGGGAACTTGTCTGGGTGCACGATGTCGGCTACAGCTACCGCCTGCCGGACGGGTCACTTGTTCCGACCTGCAGGAATGTGTCGGAAATGGTAGAAAAGGTCTCTCCCGCTCCGGGAGAAGACCCTGCTGAAGGAGTGAGGGTCATCCCGGTCAGGGGTCTCCACGACAAACTTCCCGTGCTGGGTTTCCGTTTCGGGGACATCGCCTACATCACCGACATGAGCAGCCTGCCGGAAAGCGAATTCGGGAAACTGGAAGGGCTGGAACACCTGACCCTCAACACAGTGAGCTACAAGCCGCACCATTCGCATTTCAGTCTTGAGGAAACTCTCGTCCTTGCAGACAGGATCGGTGCAAGGCACACCTGGCTGACACATCTTTCACACACTTTCCCGAAGCATCCGGAATTTGCGGAATACTTGAGGAGCGAATGCAAGTCCCGGGGCATACGCTCCGATGTACAGCCTGCCTATGACGGTCTGGTCATAGAGTAGCGGGCTCAAGTCCCGTATGGTGGTACTGTCCCGCTGTCAATCAGTTCCCGGAGGATGTCAAGATAGTCCGGGGAC
>JBJFDD010000319.1:0-5314 GCA_051889815.1 Candidatus Cryptobacteroides sp.
GAACTACCTAGTCAAACCGGCCAACTGATGCAACTTATTTTTTACACATTACTTAAATGCACAATCCGCACATTTTTGTAGGGAATATCATATTTCTTTCATACATTTATAGCGTAGTATCACAAGTTTAAAACGAATCAAAATGATATATGACCATGACCCTTATCTGATGCCCTACAAGGAAGCCATCGACTCCCGCCACACCAGGATTGCCGATGCCCGGGAGACGATTGCCGGTTCCCCGGAGGGGTCTCTGTCGGAGCATGTCAACAATCATCTCTATTATGGGATGCACCGTCTTGAGGACGGTTCGTGGGTTTTCCGCGAGTGGGCTCCGAATGCCGTCAGGATCTATCTGATAGGCGACTTCAACGGTTGGAAACGTACCGGAGGCTACTCCCTGAATCCCCTGGGCAACGGCGACTGGGAAATTGTCGTCCCCGAATTCTTCATCCATCACGGTGATCTCTACAAGCTCTATGTCGAATGGCCTGGCGGCGGTGGGGAAAGGCTTCCTGCCTATGTGACAAGGGCTGTCCAGGATGAGGAGACAAAGGTTTTCTGCGCCCAGGTCTGGGATCCTGCGTCGGCATATTCATGGAAGAATCCTCGCCCTGCGAAGATCCTGAATCCCCTTATCTACGAATGTCACATAGGTATGTCCTCCGAGGAGGAAAAGGTCGCTTCCTTTACGGATTTCCGCCTTGGGGTGCTTCCGAGAATAGCGGCCCTGGGCTATAATGTGATCCAGATCATGGCCCTTCAGGAGCATCCGTACTACGGTTCTTTCGGCTATCAGGTGTCAAATTTCTTTGCGCTCAGTTCCCGTTTCGGGACTCCTGAGGAGTTCAAGGAACTCGTTGACGCCGCGCATGGGCTTGGAATAGCCGTGATAATGGACATCGTGCACTCCCACTCTGTTGACAATGTGGCTGAAGGCCTGGGGATGTTCGATGGCCGCGAGGACCTCTATTTCCATGGCGGGCCCCAGGGACGTCATCCTGCATGGGGTTCCAGATGCTTCGACTACGGAAAGGGCCCGACTGTCTGTTTCCTTCTTTCCAACTGCAAGTTCTGGATGGAGGAGTACAATCTTGACGGTTTCCGTTTCGATGGTGTGACTTCAATGATCTATTGGGACCACGGCCTTGGCAAGGATTTCGGCAACTACAGCCTCTATTTTGACTCAGGAGTCGATGAAAATGCCGTCACCTATCTTGCCCTTGCAAACATGCTTGTCCACGAAATCCATCCGGATGCCATAACCATCGCCGAAGATGTCAGCGGAATGGCCGGACTGGCTGCTCCGTACTCGGAGGGAGGTGTCGGTTTCGATTTCCGTATGGCGATGGGAATCGCGGACCATTGGATCAAGTGGATCAAGGAGCGTCCTGACGAGACCTGGAGTCCCGGTGAAATCTGGTACGAGCTGACCAACAAACGAGACGACGAGAGGACAATCAGCTATGCCGAATGCCATGACCAGGCCCTGGTCGGTGACCAGACAATCCTTTTCCGGCTTCTCGGTCCCAAGATGTACACTGCGATGGAAAAGACTTCAAGGGACATCGTCGTTGACCGGGGCGAGGCTCTCCACAAGATGATCCGTCTTGTTACCCTGGCGACTTGCGGCGGGGGATACCTGAACTTCATGGGCAATGAGTTCGGCCATCCCGAGTGGATTGACTTCCCGAGGGAGGGGAACGGATGGTCTTTCAAGTACGCCAGGAGGCAGTGGTCCCTTGTGGACAACCCTGCTCTCCGGTACAGCGACCTCGGGGCTTTCGATGCGGCAATGATTTCCCTGGTCCGCAGCAATGGCCTGCTGGAGGCTCCTGTGGAGTTCCTTTTTTCGGATGAGATGAACAAAATCTTGGTTTTCAGAAGAAAGAACTGTATTTTTGCATTCAATTTCAATCCCACCGGTTCGTTTGCGGACTACAAGTTCGCCTCTCCGGCTGGAGAATATTCAGTTGCGCTGGACTCGGATTCCCCGGAATTCGGTGGTTTCGGCAGGGTGGACCACAGTGTCCGCCACTTTACCGCACCCTCCGGCAAGACTGATGGACATAATGGGTTCGACGATGTGTTGTCACTGTATTTGCCAAGCAGGACAGCGATCGTCCTGATTTTGGTAGATTAACATATAAACAATTTTATGTCATTCCTACAGTACAACAAGGCAGAACTGGTGAATCTCTCATATTCACTGAAAAGGGAGATCATCAGCGCCAACAAGACCGGAGCCTACTGCAACACCTCCATCGTGGCGTGCAACACCAGAAGGTATCATGGTCTTCTGGCAGTCACTCTTGACCGCTTCGGAGGTGACAGGTACCTTCTTCTGTCTTCCCTTGACGAGAGTCTTATCATGCAGGGAAAACAGTTCAATCTGGGCATCCATTGCTATGGGGATATCTACGAACCCCGCGGTCACAAGTATGTGGTGGACTTCCAGGCCGACCCTGTGACGATGATCACCTACAAGGTCGGCGAGATAGTGTTTACCAAGAGTCTGATCCTGGCTCCGGACAACGACCAGATCCTGGTCAGGTACGAGCTGGTCAAGGCCCCTTCACCGGTGACTCTTCTCGTGAAGCCATTCCTCGCTTTCAGGAACACCCATGAGCTCACTCACCGCAATCCGGAAGCAGACCCATCAGCGACTCCTGTCAAGGGAGGGGCTTCTTTCCGGCTGTACTCTTCCTTTCCTGACCTCTATATCCAGGCCAGTTCTTCGGCGGTTGTCTATGAGCACCATCCCGACTGGTACATGGGAGTGACTTATTCTGATGAATACCGCCGCGGATTTGACTGCAAGGAAGACCTGATGGTCCCGGGCAACTTCTCCCTGCCGATGAAGCAGGGCGATTCTGTCGTCTTCTCCGCCTCGATTTCGGAGCACAAGCCGGCAATGCTCAAGCGCAAGTTCAACACCTACGCATCCAAGGCTCCGCGCATCACCGGATATGAACCCCAGCTGAAGCATTGCGCAGACAGCCTTGTCACCAACCACAATGGCCGTAAGATGATTTGTGCCGGTCTTTCGTGGTTGAAGACAGGCCTTCTCCGCGAAACGCTTTTCGCCCTTCCGGGTCTTACTGTCCATGCCGGCAAGCCGGAGGATTTCGAGGAGATTCTCGACAACCTCATCGCCAATGAGGAGGACAGGCTCTTCTCCAGGACGACCCAGGCCGAAGCTCCGCTCCTGATGAGCGTCGCTCTTCAGGACTATATCCGCAACGGAGCCGATGCAGGGAAGGTTTGGGCGAAATATTCAGGCACCCTCAAGAAGATTCTCGAGAGTTATCTGCCGGGCGGAAGGGAGGAAATCTCGATGCAGCCCGACGGTCTCCTCTGGGCCCAGAAGTACAGGACCGCGCTTTCCTGGATGAATGCGTATGTGGGCGGGATACCGGTTACCGAGAGGGCCGGCTACCAGGTCGAGACCAACGGGCTGTGGTACAATGCAATCTGCTTCGCCCTCGAAATGGAGAAGAAGGACAGGGAGTTCATCGGGAAGTGGACCGCAATCAGGGACCTGGTGGCAAGGAACTACGAAAGCAAGTTCTGGTGCGAGGAGATAGGCTGCCTGGCCGACTATGTCGGTATCGAAGGCATGAACAAGCAGGTACGCCCGAACCAGATCATCGCGCTCGCCCTTGAATATTCCCCAGTCGATCCGATGAAGATCCAGCGCATCCTGCAGGTCTTCGACAGGGAACTCGTGACGCGAAGGGGCATCAGGACCCTGTCTCCGCGTGATGCCAGCTACAAGGGAGTGTATGACGGAACTCAGATCGCTAGGGACCTCGCCTATCATCAGGGAAGCACCAGGGCCTTCCTGCTTCTTCCTTATGTCGCAGTCTGCTACAAGGCCAACGGAGCCGCCTTGAACAACAAGGCCGAATGGCTGGTGAAGGGCTTCTTCGATGACCTGGGCATCCACGGTGTTGGTGCCTTTTCAGAACTATATGACGGAGATCCGCCTCATGAACCGCATGGTACGATATCGTCCGCGCTCAGCACGGCAGCTCTCCTTGAAATAAATAACCTGATAAAGAAGAACAAATGAGGGTACTGATGTTCGGGTGGGAGTTCCCGCCTCATATCGCCGGCGGTTTGGGAACCGCTTGCGAAGGAATAGTGAAAGGCCTTGCCTACAACGGAGTCGAGACTCTGTTCGTGATGCCTTCCGCCTCCGGTGACGAGGATCAGAGTGCCACGACAATCATCAATGCCAGTGATGTCGCCGTGGACACCGTCTCCTCATCTGTCGATGAGTTTCTGGACAAGGTGAAGTTCGTCCACATAGGTACCAACATGATACCTTATGTCGGCCCCGAGGAGTTCTCTTCCATAGTGGAGGAGGAGCGCCGCAGGCAGAGCGAGGACTTCAGGATCCAGTACGGGATGAAATACAAGTTCTCCGGCAAGTACGGGACCAATCTTATGGAGGAGGTTGCCCGCTATGCGATGGTCGGAGGAACGATAGCCCTTCAGCACAAGGATGAGTTAGATGTAATCCATGCCCACGACTGGCTGACCTATCTGGCAGGCATAGCAGCCAAGGAACTTACCGGAAAGCCTCTCGTGGTCCATGTGCATGCCACTTCCTATGACCGTGGCGACGAGAAACACATCGACACCCGTGTCCTGGACATCGAGACCAGGGGAATGCTTGCAGCCGACCGCGTTGTCACGGTCAGCAACCTGACCCGGAGCATAGTCATCAACAAGTACCGTATCGACCCTTCAAAGGTGATCACGGTTCACAACGCAGTCGATTTCAGCGGTCGCGAGAACCTTTCCGTGGAGAGGGGAGTGAAGGACAAGGTCGTGACGTTCCTCGGCAGGATCACCTTCCAGAAGGGGCCTGAATATTTCATTGAGGCCGCAGCAAAGGTCCTCAAGAGGACCGACAACGTGCGGTTCGTGATGGCCGGAAGCGGTGACATGATGAACAGGTGCATCAAGTATGTCGCCCGCCTGGGCATCTCCGACCGGTTCCACTTCACCGGTTTCCTGCGCGGCAAGGATGTGCAGAAGATGTTCGCACTTTCGGACGTGTACATCATGCCGTCGGTTTCCGAACCTTTCGGCATCTCGCCTCTTGAGGCGATGCGCACGAATGTGCCGTCCATCATCTCGTACCAGTCCGGTGCCGCCGAAATCCTCAAGTACGCCTTCAAGGTGGACTTCTGGGATGTGGATGCGATGGCGGACTGCATATTCGGACTCCTCAAGTATCCTGCACTGTCGTCGTTCGCCGCCAAGCATGGATATGACGAAGTCAACCGCCTCAAGTGGAATG
>JBJFDD010000320.1:0-5311 GCA_051889815.1 Candidatus Cryptobacteroides sp.
AAAGGGAAGCCGGCCGGAGGCTTGAAAGAAACGGATGAGGGTTATGAGTTCCTTTATGACAAGAAATCAGCCAGTTAGCTCTTTTTAATGTGCCTCGGGCGGGAATCGAACCCGCACGGACATTGCTGTCCAATGGATTTTAAGTCCCTCGTGTCTACCATTTCACCACCAAGGCTACGGTTGCAAATTTAGCAAAAAAACCTAAAACTTCAGACTGTCCGGAAGCGAAGGATGCTTTTGGGCTTCTTCACTGAGCTTGGGCATCACCTTGCGGGCGGCATCCACGCCGTCGATTCCCAGGATATTCGCGACAGCGATTACTCCGAGCACGTCATCTCCGTGCCTCTCAAGCACATCCAGCGACTGCTCCCTGATCCGGTCATCGAAGCGCTTCTTGAAGGCGGCATCAAGGCTGTCCCATTTCTCGCCCGTGATTCCATCCGCCCTGGCTATCGAATCCCTCTGCCGCACCAGGCTGAAACTCAGATTGGTTGATTCGCGCGAAAGCCTTGAGAAATCCTCTGTAATGGAGTTCTTCCGTGGAGGAATGATTGTAACCTTGCCATTCTTGTCCATCCGGACGCGGATCTTGCCTCCTTCAGGGACGAAAAAACCATTAGAAATCCCACCGTCATAGCGTATCATCAAGCTTCCGGTCTTCATCCTGTCAGTATCCAAAGTTATTGCGAACATCTCGTCGAGGATGGGATAGGCGGTATATTCATCATCCACTCCGTTGCCGGTATAGACGAAGACCGAGTCTCCCAGGCACCCCTCCTCGAGTTCTCCCAGCAGTTCTGTGACGGGCGCTTCCTGCATCGCCTTTTTCCCGGTCTTCCGCCCGCAAGCGCTGACCAGGAGCACACCAAGCGCAATGGCAAAAATCAAAGTCTTTTTCATCCTAATAGTATTTTTTCTCCTGCCTGTACAGGGCAATGAATATGAAAATCAACACAGTAAACGCCCAAAGGCTCGACCCTCCGTAGCTCAGGAGAGGCAGCGGGATGCCGATAACAGGCATCAGTCCGATTGTCATCCCGATGTTGATGAACAGATGCATGAATATGCAGGCGGCCACACAGTAGCCGAATATCCGGGTGAATCCTTCCCGGCACTGCTCCGCATCATGGATCAGCCTCCAGATGAGGAACACGTAGAGCGCAATCACGACAAGGCAGCCAAGGAAGCCCCATTCCTCGCCGACCGTGCAGAAAATGAAGTCCGTGCTCTGCTCCGGCACAAATCCGAAAGTGGTCTGGGTGCCGTTCAGGAAACCCTTGCCTGTCAATCCTCCGGAGCCGATGGCAATCATCGACTGGTTGACATTGTAGCCCACACCGGACGGGTCTTCCTTCATTCCGAGCAGGACCTCTATTCGCTTTCTCTGGTGATCCTTCAGGATGTCGTTGAAGATATAGTCCACGGAGAAGACCAGGGCTATTCCCGAAAGGACTGACAGTGCCGACAGGGAGATGAACCGGTTTCTCTCCTTGAAGCCTTTGTAGAGGAAAAACGGAACGGCGCACACGCATATTCCTATAAGGATATACAAAGGTTTTATCTTGTGGATGAAACTCTCCTCGGGGACGAACTTTCCGAAGGCCCATGGCATGAGCGCCAGGAGGATGAACACCAGAAGGTTGATGGCGATTATCGCGCTGAACCGCTTGTGGTTGTTCAGCGAGTTGCATACAATCAGGATGCCGACAAGGACCATCATCGCGGTGTATGGCGAGGCGGTCAGGGTAAGGATGAACATCAGGATGGCAATTCCTATCGCGGCTATCCACCAGCCGGAGAAACCCTCCCTGTACATCACGAATATGAACCCGGCATAGACCAGGGCAGAACCGGTTTCACTTTCGCCCAGGATCACCAGCATCGGGACACCGATGACAAGAGCCGTGAGCATCAGGTCGCGGAACCGGGTTATCTTGTATCCGGACTGGCTCATAAGCGTCGCCAGAAGAAGAGACGTGGTTATCTTGGACACCTCCGCGGGCTGGAACCTTACGGGTCCGAATTCGAACCAGGAGCGGGAGCCTTTGACCTCCACGCCCAGGAATATGACGGCAACCAGCAGGACCAGAGTGCCGATGTAGAGCGGCAGGGAAGCACTTTCCCACAATTGTGCCGGCAGGACAAACAGTATCAGGGCGGCCAGTGCAAGGGCCGTCAGGATCCAGACGAACTGCTTTCCGCAGCGGTAGTTGAAGTCGAAGATTGAGGCCGGGCCATCGGAGTGGATTGAAGCGTAGATGTTGACCCAGCCTATGAGTATCAGGAGCAGGTAGGTGATTACCAGCTTCCAGTCGATGCTCTTCCTGAGCCCTCTGTCGGATAAGTTCTGTCCCATCTTCTATCGTTCTGCTTTTACCCTGCTCATCAGGTTTCCGTCAAGTACCCGTTTCTCGAGCCCCTTCCTTTCTTCGCTAATCTCCCCGTTGAGATATTGCTCTATCAGCAGGGATGCAATCGGGGCTGCCCAGGTCGCTCCGAAACCTGCATTCTCGATGTAGGCGGCAACCGCAATCTTCGGGTCATCTTTCGGAGCGAAGCAGATGAACACCGAATTGTCGGCGCCGCGGGGATTCTGCGCCGTGCCGGTCTTGCCGCAGATGTCCAGCCCCGGAACTGCCGCCACTGAGGCTGTTCCTCCCGAGCCGTAGCCGCTGTTGACCGCCCTCCACATTCCGTTGATTACCTTCTTGAAGTTGGTTGTGTCCACCATGGTGTACTGCTTTTCGCTGTACTGCGGGTCGATGTCCACACCTTCGGATGCCTTTACGATGTGCGGAATCCTGTACCAGCCCCTGTTGGCCACCGTGGCTGCGAGATTGGCAATCTGGAGCGGTGTTACACCGATTTCTCCCTGGCCGATGGAGATGGAGATGATGGTTGTGAATTTCCATCCGTTCTCTCCATACCTCTTGTTGTACATCTTCGAGGTCGGGAGGGTTCCACCCAGCTCGGCAGGAAAGTCGCTTCCAAGCTTGTGGCCGAAGCCGAAGCTCTGGACATATTCATTCCACTTGTCGAGCGCCTCGCCGATGTTGTCGTATTTCTTGTTCTCGAGGACATTGCGGAGGGCATAGCAGAAGAAGCCGTTGCACGACATCATTATGGCTTCCTCGAGGGCAAGGGGCGAGCGGTGGTTGTGGCAGCCGAGCTTGTGATTGCCGAAATGGTAGCCTCCCGCGCACGGGTAGGCATTTTCGGTGGTCAGGGTGCCTTCCTGCAGGCCGATGAGACCGTTGACGAGCTTGAACACGGATCCCGGAGGATATGCTGCCTGGACGGCCCTGTTGAACATCGGCTTGTGCGGGTCCTTTGCAATCTCGTCGTAGTGCTGTCCGATGTCGGCAAGCATCTCGACATCGATTCCGGGACTTGACACCAGGGTCAGGATTTCTCCGGTCTTCGGCTCGATGGCAACCACGCTTCCGACCTTGTTCTTCATCAGCATCTGTCCGTAGTGCTGGAGTTCCGCGTCAATGGTGGTGACAATGTCATGTCCGGGTATTGCCTCCTTGTCAAATTCCCCGTCCTTGAATCTCTGCTGGATCTGGTTGCGGGAGTTGCGCAGGTAGATGTGGTAGCCTTTCTCTCCCCTGAGTTCCTTCTCCCTTGCCGCCTCGATGCCGGTTTTTCCGGCGTAGTCTCCCGGACGGTATTCCCCCGGGTGCTTCTCGATGTACTTCTGGTCAACTTCCGAGACATAGCCCAGGAGGTTTCCTCCGGCATTGAAAGGGTAGTCGCGGATGCTTCGCACCTGCCCCCTGAAGCCCGGGAAGTTGTACTGGATCTCCGCGAACTTCATGTAGGTTTCCGGCTTGACCTGCTTGAGCATCACCATGCTCTGGTAGCCAATCTTCCGTTTGTTCTTCTCGTATTCGGCCATCTTGTCCCTGATGAAGTCCGCACTGACCTCAAGGGCGTCGGCGAGCATCAGGGTGTCGAAAGGCGTAACTTCCTTCGGGGTGACAAGGATGTCGTAAGCCACCTTGTTACCGACAATGATCTGTCCGTTGCGGTCGTAGATGATGCCTCTGGTCGGGTAGATGATATCATAGACCATCGAGTTGTTGGACGCGTTGATCTTGTACTTGTCCTCGATGATCTGGATGTAGAACAACTTCCCCAGGATGATGGAAGCTGCAATCACGAGTCCTATGATCAGTTTCCTGCTTCTACCGTCTATCGTCATGGGTCAGAGGATTGATGATGAGCATCGACACCGGATAGCTTGCTGCAATCGAAAAAGCGCACCTGGCGGCGATGAACCAGAAAGGCCTTGTCCCGGCACAGTCGGCGACAGTGTAGATGATCATGAATACCGAGAGAACCACCAGTACGGCCATGGACACCCTGGCAAAGCCGTATTTCCGGATGGACACAGGTTCCTCGAGTTCGAAAGGCTCGTTGCCGAACACTGCTTCTATCAGGGGCCTGCGCAGGAAGGCGACGGGGACGAGCGAAACGGCATTGATTCCGATGAGACCTTCAGCGAAGTAGTCAACGGCAAGACCGATTACGAATGCAATCACCATCGCCAGGACGGTGTTGACCCTCGGATGGAGGAATAGCACGAGCGCAGGCAGGATGGAAAGCATCACGTAAGGCGTGAAGTGGAAATAGTTGCCCAGTATCATCTGGGCAACCACAAACAGGATGTAGGTGAGAATATGTCCGTCCTTGTTCATCGTTTCCTCTTGTTATCCTTTCCTTCAGCGCTCTTTTCCAGCCCGCTGATTTCTTCAGCACGTGTGTTCCTGACTATCGTGACGAACTTCAGTGCTGTGTGGTTCTGGAACAGTTTGACACTTATTTCATTTGTCGCCCCGTTTATGATGCTCGCATCGCCGGCTGTACCCAGCGGGATATCCGGAGGGAATATCACCGAATAGCCGCTTGTGTACACAGTGTCGCCCGGAGTGTACTTGAATTGCAGCGGAATCTCCTTGAGGATTGCCCCGTCCGTTTTCTTCCCGTCCCACGCAAGAGGCCCTACTGCGCCTGTCTCCCCGAGCCTTGAACTGATGTTGACTTCGGTGTTGAGGAACGAGATGGCGTAGGAATAGTGCTTGCTCACGGCGTCCACTATGCCGATTACGCCATTTGAAGTGATGATTCCGGAGTTCTGGACGATACCGTCGTCGCTTCCCTTGTCCAGGATCAGGTAGTTGTGCTGGCTGTTGGTGCCGGACTTTATGATCTGGGCCGGGGTATAGACGAAGCCGTCATCCCGGGTGACGCTCTGCAGGCTGATGTCGGTTGCCTTCGCCGCATCCTCATATTCACGGATCATTTC
>JBJFDD010000321.1:0-1511 GCA_051889815.1 Candidatus Cryptobacteroides sp.
CGCGGGTCGGCCGTACGTACTCCGTCCACATCTGTCCATATCTCGATGCGCTCAGCATCAATAGCCATTCCTATCAGGGATGCAGAGTAATCCGAGCCTCCGCGGCCAAGGACTGTCTGCTCGCCCTGCAGGTTGGCTCCGATGAAGCCCTGGGTGATGACTGCATCCATTCCCTTGTATGCCTCGGAAACGGCCACAGGAACGCGTGCGCAGATTTCTGTCGAAATCGGCTCGCCCTTAAGATATGACTCGCTGGTAATCATCATCTTGCGTGCATCTATGAAATTTGTCCTGATGCCCTTTGCATTCATCGCAAAGCAGATGATTGTCGATGACAGGATTTCTCCGTTGGAAATGATGATGGCTTTGTTCCTGTCGGAAAGTTCTCCGAGGGCACATACCGCGCTCACAAGGCCTTCAAGTTTGTCACAGATTTCATTGACGCGCTCCACAGCCTGATCCTTCAGGGCAGGGCTCTGTTCGAGGAGTTCACATGCAAGGCTGACATGCCTGTGCCTGAGCTGGCCGAGGAGTTCTTCGGTCTGCACCTTATTTTTTGATGCCGCAGCATCCGCAATTTTGTAAAGAAGGTCTGTCACTTTTGACAGAGCCGACACCACTACTACCGGTTTCTGGTCAAGTTTTCCACCCACGATAAATATCGTACGGGTGATGGCTTCAAAGTTTGCGACGGATGTACCGCCGAATTTCATTACGATCATATAATTATCCTTTTATAAATTTCCATATAATTGGCAATGGCACCGGAAAGGTCAGATGCCGTGACGAATTCGCCCGGAGTGTGCGCCACAAGAATCGAGCCCGGGCCGCAGAGAATGCGGCGGGGGAAGTTGGTAAGCTGCGGGGCATCCGATCCGAATGCAACAGGCTTGCTGTCAAAGCCTTCCAGTGTCTCATACCTGGTCGGGGAGTCCCCTCCGAAAGCCTTCACCTGCATTGCCCTCTGCCATGGTGCCACATCCCTTGCGACAAGGTCGGCCCCGTCAGCAGCCCGATGGCGCCCGAATCTCAGACGAGCGTTCTCCCCGGCAATGTTCTTCATGACGTTGCAGACCATCTCGTCCGAAGCGAAGGTCGTGCGGAAATAGACTCTGCAGCTCAGCCTCTCGCTCAGGATGTTCTGCGGGTTGTCGCTGCTCAGCTTGCCGATGTTCCATGTCGTAGCTCCAAGTATCTCATCTTCAGGGAATTCTATTGAGCGGAGCGCATTGACAAAATCATTGAACATCAGCACTGCGCTGCTCCCCTGCTCCGGATATCCGGAATGTGCAGCCTTACCCGTGAAGGTCACCTCGAATGACTTGGTGCCCTTGCTGGCCGAGGCCATGGCATTGTCCGTCGGTTCTCCGACTATCACCCATTCTGCCCCCGGATGCATGTCCCTGAATGCCTTCGCTCCGAATGAACCGGTTTCCTCCCCTGCCAGAAGCAGGAGTCCGAAACCTTCATGCCCCTCCTTCGCACGATTGATGCATGCCTGGTACATCGAA
>JBJFDD010000322.1:0-1509 GCA_051889815.1 Candidatus Cryptobacteroides sp.
GGAGTTCGTCGATGTTGCGGGCCTTGCCCGGATAGTTGCCCGTTGCCTGGATTCCGCCGGTGAGGTCGCCTGCGCTTTCGAAGCCTGCAACGTCATCAGCCTGCCAGCAGTGCATGCTGACATGGAATTCCTGAAGTTTGGCAAGTACCTGTTCCGTGTCTATGCCAAGGGCGGCATATTTTTCTTTTGCCAGTTCATAAGCCTGGCGGATTTTCTGTTCTTTCATTTTTATTGTGTTTTGATTTATTCGAAGATCTCGGTATTTATGCTGTTCAAAATGTCCTCCCGGGAGAGTCCTGCCTGAACCATCACATTGCCCAGGGCAGTACCTTCGGCAGGCCCGGCGACAACCTTCACCCCGCAGGAGCGGGCTGTGAGTGCATTCAGGAAGGCATTCTGAGATCCGCCTCCGACAATGTGGAGGGTATTGATTTCAAACGGTGCAACCTCCTTCAATTTATTGAATACCATGGCATATTTGTCTGCAAGAGAGTCATATATCAGGCGGAAGAGGGCAGCATCGTCCGCAGGAGCCTCCCAACCGTGCCCTGACATATATTCCCTTATAGCGGCAACCATGTCCGTCGGAGATGCAAAGCACTTGTCATCAGGATCGAACACCTTAGCGCTCCTCTGCTTCTGCTGAGCCATCCGGACGATTTCTGCAAAGGAGTAATCGCGTCCCTCACGCCTCAGAACGGCAAGGCACTGCTCCAGAATCCACATTCCGGTGATATTTTTCAGCAGCCTTGTCGTGCCGTTGATACCGCCCTCATTTGTGAAATTCATCTGGAACATCTGTTCATTGATGACAGGTTCCGGAGTTTCGATTCCCATAAGGGACCAGGTTCCGGAAGAAAGATAGGCAAAGCGGGCATCCTTTGCCGGAACAGCCGCGACAACCGATCCGGTATCATGCCCTGCCACGGCAACGACCGGGACTCCCGGAAGGCCTGTCATTTCCCCTATCTCGGCCTTAAGGACTCCGACCTCCGTTCCCGGGAAGACAATCTGCGGGAAGAGGTCAGGCTTCAGCCCGCATACTCCAAGTATTTCAGGATCAATGGTTTTTGTTCTCGGGTCCATGATTGCAGACGTGGACAGGATGGTATATTCACACACCATCCTGCCGGTCAGGAGATAGCTCAAGGCATCAGGAATGAATAGAATCTTGTCGGCCCTGTCCAGGTCTCCGGCCTTGCTCTGGGCATAGAGCTGGAACACTGAATTGAAATTCATGATCTGGATTCCGGTCCTGCGGTAAAGTTCCTCGCGCGGCATGATGCTCAGAAACTCGTCCTGGGCAGCAAACGAATACGGGTCCCTGTATGAACGGGGCTTCCCGCACAGTTTTCCGTCCTTGTCAACGGCGACAAAATCCACTCCCCAGGTGTCGATACCGATGGATTTGACAGTCACATGTCTGTCCGCCACCATCTTCAGACCTTTCAAAATGTTGTTGAATATGTCATCGATGTCCCAGTAGAATTTTCCTCCTTCCTCCACAAG
>JBJFDD010000323.1:0-1508 GCA_051889815.1 Candidatus Cryptobacteroides sp.
GTCGCCTCCTTGCCAGGACAGAGGACCTGGTCGGAAACGCCCCAATGGGTCCAGCCCTCATAAGGCCCTCCGGTACAACCGAGTTCAGGATAGGATGCCAGGGCACTCAGCATATGGCCAGGAAGGTCGATTTCCGGAATGACAGTGATGCCGCGCTCGGCAGCATAGGCCACGATTTCGCGGGCTTCGTCCTGGGTGTAGAAATGGCCATATTCAATGCCATCATTGCTGCCCCAGTCCTTGCCGATCATTGTCCCGTGGCGTACGGAACCGATTTCAGTGAGTTTCGGGTACTTCTTGATCTCGATTCTCCAGCCCTGGTCCTCGGTCAGATGCCAGTGGAAACGGTTCATCTTGTGGATTGCCATCACATCGAGATATTTCTTGATCTCGTCAACGGTGAAATAGTGGCGTGCGCAGTCCAGGTGCATTCCCCTGTAGGCGAAGCGCGGCTCATCCTTGATGGTCACGCTGCGGAGAGCCCAGTTGGCCTTCGGAGCCTTTTTGTTGCCGTAAATCTGGACAGGAAGCATCTGGCAGATGGTCTGGATTGCGTACATGAAGCCATACTCATCTGAAGCGCTGACGCTGGCACCATTAGGAGTGACCTTGAGTTTGTAGGACTCCTTCGGGACTTCGGGATCCATGACGAAGAGGATACTCCTGCCGGTCGTGGTGACAATCTTGCTCTTCTTGCCGGTGACCAGGCTGAGCCTTTCTGCGAAAGCCTCGATGTGCTTCCTGCAGGCAGGGGTGACGCCGCTTTCAAGCCAGAAAGAGGCGCCCGCAACGTTGAAGGCACCCTCCATGATAGTCATCTCCATTGGTTCAGGGACGATGCTCACGGTCTCGGGTACCGTGATGGAATTGCCGCAGGATGCTGCCAAGAGCATTGATGCTGCAAGAAAAGGGATAATGGTCTTTTTCATATTCATGGATTTGAAAGATTGTTTGCTGTCAGGCAAGGACGATTCCGGCCCCGGCGCATCGCCGCCTGTCGTCCTCGGACCAGATGCTGGACTGGATTTCTCCGATGTGGGCCTTCTTCAGGAGGAACATGCAGAGACGGGACTGGCCGACACCGCCTCCGATGGTGTATGGCAGTTCTCCCGAAAGGAGACGCCTGTGGAAATAGAGTTCGGCCTTGTACTCCTGTCCCCGGATGGCAAGTTGCCTTCTCATTGCCTCCTCGTCCACCCTGATGCCCATGCTGGAGACTTCGAATGAACTCTGGAGGACATCATTCCAAAGGAGGATGTCGCCGTTCAGCCCATTGAATCCGTCTTCGTTCGGTGTGCTCCAGTCGTCGTAGTCGGCGGCCCTTCCGTCGTGGACTGTTCCGTCGGAGAGTTCCCCGCCGATGCCGATCAGGAAGACTGCTCTGTGCTTCCTGACGATTTCGTTCTCCCTTTCCTTCGGGGAAAGGTCGGGATACATCCTGAGAAGCTCTTCGGAATGTATGAAGAATATGTCGTCAGGCAGGGATGGAACAACCTGGGGAAACTCTA
>JBJFDD010000324.1:0-1504 GCA_051889815.1 Candidatus Cryptobacteroides sp.
ATGAGTCTCTTCCTAAGTTCGAAGGACCGGCATTCATCAAGGTTGAAGGCTCCAATGTGAACGGTACGATGCGCATTCCTGAGCAGACCTCAAGAATTGCTGTTGCCAATCCTACAAAGGAACAGAGCGAGTCTCTCGACAAGGTCAACCTGCACAAGACAGCATTTACAGGCTACTATATCGGTTCTGTCAGCAAGGTGCCTTCAATTGTCCTCGTCGCTGTTGAAGGTGACGGTGGAATCGACGAAAGCATCATTCCTTATCCTGTCAAGTGGTCTATCGGTTCGGGAGCAAAGGCTGCCGGAATGCTCAACTACACTACCCAGTCTTTTGCCGCCACCAACCAGATTGAGGCCATCCAGGGTCTTGGTATCATCTCCTATGAGCCTGCCTGCGAACCTGTCAAGGATGAAAACGGCGATCCTGTCATCGGTGAAGACGGTGAACCTCTGATGCAGCCTGTGATGAACGGCAACAACAAGTTTGCCCGTGATGTCAGCGGCGACAACCCACGTATCACTGGTACCTGGCCGGGGGACTATTGGCTTTTCACCGGAACCGGTGGCATCAAGGCCGGTTCAAAGGTAAGGATTGTCTTCCAGTCCAGAGTCTCAGCCACCAACCACAAGTTCTGGCAGCTGGAGTACAAGGATGGCGACAACTGGAAGATTGCAGGAGATTACGAAACTACTGATGAGCCAGGCGAAACCATTACCTACACCCATCAGATGGCATCCGACGGCTCGACCAACATTACAGTTGACCGTACCGTCAAGTTCAACCACAATAATGACCGCTGCCAGTTCAGGTTCCGCTGCATGGCCAACTGGCAGGCCAACGGTTCGGGCAAGCTTTCGGCAAGGAACGGAGGAACCGGCAGGCTTTCAGTCACCGATGTTACCGAAGCCGGAGTTGAGTTCTGGCCTACGATCAGCATAGTCGAAGAGGGAGACGGAGTTGACAGGCCGGACACTGATCCTGTCATCGCCAACATCGTCCCTTCACCGGACTACCTCGCATTCGAAGGCACTCCTGAAGGTCCTCTGACCCTTACCGTCACTTCAGATTACGATTTCACCCTCGTCGCAAATGCCGACTGGCTCACCATCGACAAGACCGAAGGCCCCGCCAATGAGAGCGTTGAAATACTCGTGACCTGCGAACCTTCGACAATGTCAACTCTCCGTCAGTCCAGCATCACCATCTACTCTGCCGACGGCAAGAAGAACATTCCTGTCATCCAGAGTGCTGCCGGACAGGATCTCAATCCGTTCGTTTCGATTGACAAGAACAAGGCTGAGGTAAGCTACAGGGAGACACAGATTGTTGTCCCTGTGCAGGCTACCCATCCTTACACAGTAACATCTGATGTTCCTTGGATTACCATCGCACCGCAGTCCAGGACCCTGGTGGAGAAGACCCAGGAAATCATCAATGTTGCCGCCAACGATGACAAGTCCGGCCCTCGTACCGGCCATGTCACCTTCTCCATCGAAGAGAAGGG
>JBJFDD010000325.1:0-5274 GCA_051889815.1 Candidatus Cryptobacteroides sp.
TCTGCAGCCCCGTTGCGCGCAAGTTCGGACCCTATCCTTGACATTCCGAAGACTCCGACATCGAAGAAACCGTGACCGGTCTTGATATTGTACAGTATTGATTCGGTAGCCTCCTTCCTGCGATCTTCCGGGAAAAGGCCGAGCTCAAGGGCCATAGCATCAGCGGTCTGCCCTCCGAAAGTACACTGAACAGGATTGAAGAACCTTGCCACCATTGCCTTGCGGACATATTCCTCCTGCTGGCGGAACCATTTCAGGTCTTCCTCCTTTCCAAGCAGGCTTGCCGTACGTACCATGATTCCGAGGTCCAGAAGATGGAATGCTGTCGAAGTGACCTCAACAGGGGAATTGTTGTGTTCATGGGAACTGAATGTAGGGCACCAGTCCCCAAGTCCCTGATAGACTATGCCGTCAATGGCTGTAGAAGCGATATGACGTACCCAAAGGCTCATCATGTCATAGTAGTCCTCAAGGATATCCTTGTTGCCATAGTAGAGATAGAGATGCCAAGGAATCTGGACAACTGCCGTCCCCCAGTCAGGGGAAGCCACTCCGCAGAGGCGTTTGCCCGGAGCAATCATGAACGGGATGCCGGCTTCCTTGTCGGCATAGTAGAACCGGTAGTTGTAGAACGCGTGGTGAAGGGTGTTGACCAGGCTTACATCAGAAGTGGTCCTGATGTCACCGAGATATTTGACCCAGAAGTTGTTCATCTGGAAACTCATGTCGGCAGCCCTGTCGTAGGCGTGGGTATCGCCGAGCCATCCGCACTTTTCCCTCTGGTTGCAGTCCACAGGAAGGCCGACGAAAGCATTGAGGAATGTCCTCTGTGCAATCTCATGAAGATAATTGATCTGGTCGTCGGCGCACTCGAATGTACCGATCCTGCCGACTGCAGTGTGGACAGGTGCCCTGGTGACAGTCTCAAGCGATGGCTCCGCGTCGGAGCCTTCTATCGTAAGTTCAACATACCTCATTCCATGGTAAGTAAACTTCGGCATCCATCTTTCGTTGCCCCTGCCGGCAAAGGTATAGGCATCCTGCTGATAGCCGACATGCTCGAAACCGGTAGAAGAAATGTCAATCTCTCCGGTCTCAGGGAAGATCTCCTCTGAACCTCTGGTCTGGAGACGTACACCTTCTGCGAAATCTCCGCTGAAGATGACTTCTGATGTAAGGTTGGTGCCGAAATCATAGACCCAGACATTGCCTTCTTTTGAGGATTTCCACATCCTGACGGCCTTCTGGGGCTCTCCTGCCATCATCGGAGGAAGTTCCTGGGCAAGCATCCTTGCAGGGATCACGCCTTCGGCCCTGACGGCATCCTGCCAGGCGCTGTCATCGAAAGAAGCGGTGCACCAGGCTGGGATTTCGCGGGTGGCATCATATTCATCGCCCTGATAGACATTTGACTTGACGAGAGGTCCGTCAGCCCACTTCCAGCTGGTGTCTGTTCCGAGCATCTCGACTCTGCCGTCGGAGTACTCAAGCCTGAGCTGGCAGCGGAGAATCGGTGTACCATAAGTCATTCCTCCTCCCCAGACTGTGTCCTGGTTGTACCAGCCTGCGCCAAGCATGACTCCAATGCAGTTCTTGCCGTCAGAGAGAAGAGGGGTGACATCGAAGGCGCTGTAGAGGGCTCTCTTCTCGTAGTCTGTCTGGGCAGGATCGAGGACGCGGGCGGGATCGACGGACTTCCCGTTGAAGAAGAGTTCGGAGCATCCCAAACCGGAGAGATAGACCACGGCACGACTGACTTTGCTCTTCTTGATTTCGTAAGTCTTGCGGAAATACGGAAACGGACGTTTGCCGGTTGCTCCAGTGGCAATCCAGTCAGCCTCCCAGGAGTTGTCAATCGATTTGGTGAAATTGGAAGGACGGGCCCAAGGAGAAACCTTGTCATCGTTGTCCCATACCCGGACCTTCCAGTAGTAACGGGTACCTTCCCGGAGGGTAATGCCTTCCGGAACGGCGATATCAAGCTGGTCCGTGGAGATTACTTTCCCGGATTTCCAGACGTTTCCGGTACAGGCCGGAGTTGTTCCCACCCAGATTTCGTAGGCACTCTGGCCTGCTGCGTTCCGGGAAGAACTGAGTTTCCAGCTGAATTTGACTTCGCTCACACAGAGCGGGTCGGTCATGTCGTTACAGGTCAGGCTGACCGGTACAACGGCGGGTTTCGCTCCAGCAATAATACAGGCGAAGAGCAGAAGGGAAGCTAGAATTCTTTTCATGTTTATGATCGGGTTTTAGTGTTTTGGTTCATTAGAATGATGCTGTGGAGGCGGCGGAGATCGCAGCGGCTTGGGCGAAATCTTCACCGGATGATGCGTAAAGTACTCCTCTTGAAGAGTTTATCAGAAGTCCGCCCTTGTCGTTCGCACCGTTTGCGATTACTTCCTCTGCACTTCCTCCCTGGGCACCGACTCCCGGGACAAGGAAAAAGTTGTCAGGGCAGAACTGCCTGATCTCCTTGAGTTTGTCAGCCTTTGTGGCGCCGACCACGAACATCATGTTCTCCGGAGTGGAAATTTCCATCATCTTCTCCATCACCACCCGGTAGAGAGGCTTGCCGTCCTTGAGGGAAGTCTGGAAATCGGCTGATGAGGGATTGGATGACAGTGCGACCACGATGGCATAGCGTCCGGAATAGCCCAGGAACGGTGTCACGGTTTCGGAGCCCATGTATGGTGAGATGGTGACGGCATCAAAGTCGAAGGTCTCGAAGAGGCTCCTTGCGTACATCTTTGCCGTGTTGCCGATGTCTCCCCTCTTCGCGTCAGCAATCAGGAACTGTTCCGGATAATTGGAGCGGAGATAGTCCACAGTCTTGTCCAGGACGGACATTCCTTCAAGTCCGAGATACTCGTAGAAAGCGAGGTTCGGCTTGTAGGCCACACAATGGGATGCAGTCGCATCGATGATTCTCCTGTTGAATTCGAGGACTGCTTCACTGATGCTTCTTCCCTCTTTGACACAATCCGGAATCTTGGCATAATCGGTGTCCAGGCCGACACATAGCATTGATCCCTTCGCCTTCATCTGAAGGAACAGTTCTTCTCTAGTCATAATATTCGTAGAATTTTGAAATCGATTCCATACCTGCATAGAATTGGCTGAGGAGGAAACTCTCGTTGGGAGAGTGGATGGTGTCCCTCTCCAGGCCGAAGCCCATCAGAAGCGGCTCCACTCCGAGAATCTTCTGCATCGAAGCAAGGACGGCGATGCTGCCGCCTCCCCGGCTCGGGACAGGTTCCTTTCCATAAACGTCGCTCATTGCCCTGGAAGCCGCCTTGAAGGCAGGTGAAGAAATCGGTATGAGGAAACCTTCTCCGCCTTCACAAGGCTTGACCTCGATGCGGCAATAGTCAGGAGCTATCATTTCGAGATGTTCCTTGAAGAGCCTGGTAATCTTCGCACTGTCCTGGGCAGGGACAAGGCGCATTGAGATTTTGGCGTGTGCTGTCGAAGGAAGGACTGTCTTGGCACCTTCTCCGATGTAGCCGCCCCATATTCCACAGACATCCAGGCAAGGCCGGATGCCTATCCTTTCCATCGGTGAATATCCTGCCTCACCGCGCAGTTCCCTGACGCCGAGCGACTTCTTGAAGTCATCAAGGTCGAATGGCAGACGGGCCAGCTGGGCACGGTCGGAAGCCGAAAGTTCGATGACATCGTCATAGAAGCCCGGGATTGTCACCTTGCCGTCCTTCCCGATAAGGCCTGAAATGATGTCACAGAGTGTCTGGATAGGATTGGCGACAGCTCCTCCGTAATGTCCGGAATGGAGATCATGGTCAGGTCCGGTAAGAGTAACTTCGAGATAGGCAACGCCGCGCATGCCGCAGTTGATCGAAGGAACATCCTCGGAAACCATCGTCGTGTCCGAAACGAGGATGACATCGGCCTGTAGCCATTCCTTGTGGTCGCGGACCCAGGTAGCCAGTGAAGGGCTGCCGATTTCCTCTTCACCTTCGAAGATGAACTTCACGTTGTGGTGAAGCCGGCCGGTACGTACCTGGTGCTCAAAGGCCTTGATGTGCATGAAAAGCTGGCCTTTGTCATCGTTTGCGCCACGGCCCCAGATGGCATCGCGTCCCAGGGCGTCCTTCCGGATTTCCGGCTCAAACGGGTCAGAAACCCATTTTTCAAGAGGCTCTGGAGGCTGGACGTCGTAGTGGCCATAGACCAGTACTGTCTTCCACTCCGGATTGACAACTTTCTGTCCGAACACTACCGGATTGCCGTTGCTGGGATAGACTCCTGCCTGGTCGGCACCTGCCTCGAGCAGAAGTTCCTTCAGCCTATCTGCGCATCGGAGAATGTCGGGCTTGTTTTCCTGCTTCGCGCTGACCGAAGGGATTCGCAGAAGCGAGAACAGTTCTTCGAAGAACCTGTCTTTGTTTCTCTGGATATATTCTTTCATCCTGCAGATGTCTGTTTGCCTGTGAATAGTCTGTGAATATGATGATGTCACGCAATGATGTCTGAAACCTTTTCCCTGGCATATTCAAGAGTGATCCTGAATGTCTTCTTCCTTGTGGACGGGGCATCATACATCGCATCGTCGAAAATCTTTTCACAGATGGAACGAAGTCCGCGGGCTCCAAGCTTGTTGGAGATGGCAGTGTCCACAATGAGTTCCTTGACTCCGTCTTCAAGCTGGAGTTTCATGCCGTCCAGCTCAAAGAGTTTCTCATACTGTTTGATTATCGCATTGCGCGGTTCAGTGAGAATCCTCAGGAGAGCATCCCTGTCAAGAGCATCGAGATAGGTGATGACAGGAAGCCTGCCGATGATTTCAGGAATCAGGCCATAGGCGCGGAGATCCTGGGCATCGACGTACCTCAGGAGGTTGTTCCGGTCGACTTTCTGCTGCTGCGAGGCCCCGAAACCTATTACCTGGGTGTTGAGTCTCTGGGCTATCCGGCGTTCGATGCCTTCGAAAGCGCCGCCGCAGATGAAGAGTATGTTCTGTGTGTTGACATGGATGAATTCCTGTTCGGGATGCTTGCGGCCTCCCTTCGGCGGGACATTGATGACATTACCCTCGAGCAGTTTCAGCATGGCCTGCTGGACTCCCTCTCCGGAAACGTCCCTGGTGATGGATGGGTTGTCGCTCTTCCTGGCAATCTTGTCGATCTCGTCGATGAACACGATTCCCCTCTCTGCCTTGTCCACATCGAAGTCAGCCTCCTGGAGAAGCCGGGTCAGGATGCTTTCGACATCTTCACCGACATAACCGGCTTCAGTGAGCACAGTGGCGTCCACAAT
>JBJFDD010000326.1:0-5252 GCA_051889815.1 Candidatus Cryptobacteroides sp.
GAGACAGTCGTAGCCCAGGAGTTGAAGGCTCACGGATATGATTTATACTATTACGTTATGTTTTTCCAGAACACATCCAATGTTGTGGAAGAATTTCTGGGTATTCCCTAAGGAAGAACAATGGTAAGGAGAAATAGTATGGAAAATGAAGCAAGGCAAGATTCTGTTTGCTGGAGACATTGACCGCCTTGTGTGCAATTCATAGACAAACCAAACTGTGTAGAAAATGATGAAAGTAACGATAAGTCATTGTTTATGGTCGCGATTCTGGCATCGCATTGCTCACAATCGAGACCGCAATATTAATTATTGATGTTCCTGTCATTATTCCTGAACTTTCTGGCAGCGGACGGAACATCCGTAGGACCTAAGGGCATCGAGGGTAGGATTGATATAGCCTCCGCTCATGGCGGCAAAGACAAGACCGTAGGTGCCGTCATTGGAAACAGACCAGATGCCACAGCAGTCACCGACGCCTCCCAGACGGGCCTGGTCACCGTAAATCAGTCCTGAAGCCGGATACCAGATCGGTCCGTTGCTGCCCAGGGTCCTGCTTGTGCATGAGAAATCGACGCCAAGGTTCACAGTGTCCCAGTCCGATTCCGATTCCCAATCATCATTTGTGCCCAGGGCTTTTGCCCAGATGCCGTCAGGACCGGTCTGGGGAATCATCCATCCTGCGGGACAAGGGTCGTTGATTGTCTTCCGGGCCTGCCATCTCGTCTGGTCAACCGTCCTGTCCCCGGTGTGGAACCAGTCCCGGTTGGATTCATTCTCCAGGATGAATGTCATGGGATGGGCTATAGCATATTCAATTGTGCCATTTGAGGCATCGGACAGCACTGGTTCGGGCCAACGGACGCTCGAAGCTGCTGCCGTCTGTTTATGTTCCGGGTCGTATCCGATGGATTCGCAACCGCCAAGGAAAGGATCCTTCCTTCCCCACTGGTAGAGAAGTCCGCAGGCTCTCCAGTCGCCGGGAGTTGCACTGAGGGCACCCAGGTTGCGGTCCATCATTGTGCCGGCGTTGTTGGCATAGTCCTGTTCCTTCGGAGCATCGGTCATCCAGATGTGCCAGGACCAGAGTATGGAGCCTCCGGCGTCCTTGGCGGCAATGAGGGCATTACCCTTTTTGCCGGAAGCCTTGAATCGTACGATTCCGTCTTTGAAGGAAACATCAATGACCAGGTCTCCAACCTTCGGGGCGAGTGTTGTGCCGAACGATTCCCAAAGCAGTTCTGCGGAAGCGACTGCCCCCACAGTCCCGGTGCTGTTGCCCTTGACTGCCGGGAAGGAATAGTCCCCGGCACCGGTCACGATGTAGCAGTTTGCAGTACCGTTGGCTGCGAGGTCAGTATAGTCCTTGTCATCCGGTTTCGGATCCTTGTTGCAGGAGATCGTACAGGTCAATGCCAATGCTGCAAGCAGCATGTGGGTTAAAGCTGTTTTTTTCATATTCGTGAATATTCTGATAGTCCAGGACAAAATATTTCCGTAGCCAAGGTAATAAAAAAATCTGGTATTATTTCTACCTGCCTGATTATCGATGGTCGGGAATCCGATTCGGAACAGACTTGTTTGTCAGCAGGATATATATTACTTTTGCCCTTCGGATCCACGTGTTTTGCGGTATGGAGATTTTCTATTCAAATGATACCGACGGTAAATCCGTCATTCTGGGCCCCGAAGAAAGCACCCATTGCGTCAGGGTACTCAGGCACCGGAGAGGCGATGGGATTACTGTCGTGGACGGCGAGGGGACGATGTTCCGTTGCCGCCTTGAAGATGATTCCCTCAAAGGCGCCCGGGCTACGGTTCTGGAAACTGTGCCGGAATGGGGAACCCATCCATATTCATTGACAATGGCCGTCTGCCCTACGAAGAACAACGACAGGTTCGAGTGGTTCGCGGAAAAGGCCACGGAACTTGGTGTGGACAGGATTGTGCCGGTGATAGGGGAGCGGAGCGAGAGAAAGGTCTTCAAGAGCGAACGTATCCGGAAGATTGTACTTTCCGCGATGAAGCAGAGCCTGAAAGCCTCTCTTCCGGCAGTCGATGAGCCGCTTTCCGTACGTGACTTCATCCTTTCCTCCGGAGGCGGGCTGAAACTGGTCTGCTATTGCTTTGAAGGCGACTCTCCCAGACGCTCCGTGACGGAAGTCCTTGGCGGTTTGGAACTCTCGGGCCGGCCGGAGATAACTGTACTTGTCGGCCCTGAAGGAGATTTCTCACCTGCTGAGGCGGAACTAGCCGTCGCCAACGGTTTCATCCCGGTCCATCTTGGACCAAGCCGTCTCCGTACCGAAACCGCTGCAGTGGCCGCAGTGGCCGCCTGCTATCTGCATTTTCTTGAACAGTAAACATTTACAATCATGATGAATATGGAAACAGTCCTCGCAGAGACATTGAAAGTCCTGAAGGAAGGAGGAGTTATTCTTTATCCGACCGACACGGTGTGGGGAATAGGCTGCGACGCCACCAACCCTTCAGCCGTGGCGAAAGTCTATAAAATCAAACAGCGTCCGGACAGCAAGTCCCTGGTACTTCTTGCCTCCAGTCTCGACCAGGTCTCGCTTTTCGTCGAGGAAATTCCTCCGATGGCGGTGGACCTCGTGGAGGTGAACGACCGCCCGATGACCCTCATCTACCCGGGAGCCAGGACTTATCCTGCTCCTGCTGCAGGGGAGGAACCGCGCTCGGACCGCTTCCATCTGGCCTGCAACACGGTGGCAGAAGACGGTTCGGTGGGCATCCGAATCCCGATGATGGATTTTTGCCGTCAGCTGGCCTTCAAACTCGGTCGCCCGATAGTCTCCACCTCCGCGAACATCTCCGGTAGTCCGGCTCCGCACAAATTCGCCGATATTCCCGAAGAAATCAAGGCCGCTGTTGACTTCATCGTCGATCCCCGGCTGGAGTCCCAGTCAACCGGCAAGCCTTCCCAGATCATAAAGATAGGAATGGGAGGAGAGGTCGAAATCATTCGCCCGTGACGTTGAATTCAGCAACGACGGGATAGTGGTCCGAGCACTTGCATTTTGGAATATGATGCGAAACCGCCCCGTACCGCTCCGGAATCAGGATGTAGTCGATCCTGATCAGCGGCCAGAGCATTGAATATGTCGCCCCGAGACCCTTCCCGGCTTCCACGAAAGTATCCTGTTCTCCCTTCCTCAGGCGGAAGTAGGTGTAGGACATGGGATTGTCGTTGAAGTCCCCTGCAAGTACAACATCGTTGGGACATTCTTCGATGTCAACGGCAATCTGCTCGACCTGGGCCGGTCTTATCAGGATTGACTTCTTGACCCTCCGCTCGGCATCCTTGACCGCATCCCGGTCCTTGCCTTTCCCCTTCAGCAGTCCGGAAAGGGAAATGTTGTAGCTCTGGAGATGGCAGTTGTAAACCCTTAGTCTCCTCTCCCCGACATTGATGTCGCAGTACACTGCCTGGTTGGCGCTCTGCTCGAAATCCAGCTTTCCTTTTCCGGCTATCGGGTAGCGGCTCAGGGTGATGTTTCCCCAGGTGCCCTTGTCGGTGACGAACATGTAGTAGGCGGAACTATATTCAGGAAACTTCTGCTTCAGGTAGGTTGCGACGTCATATTCACCGCTCAGGCTTACCTCCTGCAGGCAGATGATGTCCGCGCCGGTCTTCCGGAGAAAAGTGGTTACGGAATCGATGCAGGTTTCCCTTCCGCCTTCGCCCTTGAATTCGGGACGTCTGCCCTGAAGATACCTTCCGACATTGTAGGACACCAGCTTGACTGTCGTCCCTTCCGGTTCAACTGCCCCGGATTTGAACTGGACATAGTTCCCGATGAACACCAGTGACGGCAGAAGCGCCACAAGGGGAATCAGGAAGGACTTGGACAACTTGACGGCTGCACGGAGCAAAAGCAGCAGGTTGACAATAACCAGAGGGACATACAGCAACCCCAGGGCGGTCATGTACCATGCCTTGGCAGGATTGACTGCAAGCGAAACATAACAAAGGAGAAGCAGCAATGCGAAGACCAGCATCACTATCCTGCTCGAGAGGCTAGTGATGACATTGTCTCCTTTTCGTCTTCTTCTCCCTCTGCGTGCCATGTCCTAGTACCTCCAGAGTTTGCCTTTCTTTCTCCAGAACCATGTCAGGAGCAGGCCGACGATTGCGCCTCCGAGGTGCGCGAAATGAGCGACTCCGCTCGCGGTTCCGGTGATGCCGGTGACAAGTTCAATTGCCATGAATATGATGATGAACCACTTTGCCTTCAGCGAAATCGGAGGGAAGACCAGGGTCCAGACATTGTCCGGATAGAGCATGGCACAGGCGGCCTGTATCCCGAAGATGGCTCCTGATGCCCCGAGCATCGGTGTGCGGATCAGCCTGAGATAGGACATCTGTGCTGAATAGTCTCCGGTGGCCATGCCATCCGCGAAGGCCAGTGTCTGGATGAACTGGATTCCCGTGTGGAGGAAAAGGGCTCCGAAGCCCGAAGCGAAATAGAGTATCAGGAACTTCTTCGTTCCGATTGACTGCTCCAGCGCTGCCCCGAACATGACAAGGCCCCACATGTTCACGAATATGTGGGCGAAGCCTCCGTGCATGAACATGTAGGTGAGAGGCTGCCATAACTTGAAGGAAGGCGATGTCGGGTAGAACATCGAAAAAGTCTCCACCATGAAGTTTTCGTTGATCAGGGTGGCGATGAAGAAAATTATATTGACGATGAGAAGATTCTTTGTCGCAGGAATACGGCCGAAGAACCCTCCCATGCCGCTGTTGAAACCATATTGTGTCATTTCTGTTTGCTAAAACTGTTTTTCGATTTGGGATGTAGGTATGATTGTCATGACTTTCCTGCCGTTGCTGGTAAGTTCCGGATTGGAACATGAAAGGAGACGGTCAATCAGAGCCCGGGCCTCGGCAGGTGAGGCAAGAGGTTCGCAGTTTGAAGCTCCGAGCATCGCTATTTTCTCGGCCAGGGAGGTCTGCATCAGGCTCGGGAGAAGGGAACTCTCGTCGGACAGGATCAGCAGGAGGTCGCCTATCATGGTCTGGACCTTGCCGGTCTCTCCGCTGAAGCCTTCCGGTACGCCCTCAACGACAATCGTGTCGTTTCCCAGGGGTGAGAAACTGAATCCCAGGGATGATAGCATCCCGGCATTGTCATCAAGCAGCGCCCGTGCTTCGACCCCGACTTCCACCTTGACTGGAAAAAGGGTGGTCTGGGTTGCGTGGCCGTTCTTTGAAAGGGCAGAGAGAGTCC
>JBJFDD010000327.1:0-19527 GCA_051889815.1 Candidatus Cryptobacteroides sp.
TGCGGAAATTGCGCTATAGCCCAGATAGACGGCTATCAGGCAGAGAGAACGGATGAAAAGGTCCTTGTTGACAGAAATGAAATTACGGATGCTCTTTCCGGAGAAGGTCCCATCCAGGGCAGGTCGGGAAAGCCTTCCGGAGAAAGTCCCCGAATACTTTGATACCATTATCAGAACAGCGACCAGCAGACCGAGATACTGGGCCGCAAGAGTGCCAGCGGCGACTCCTTCGAAGCCCATACCCCTGAATCCGAGGGAAGGGATTCCCATGGCCAGGACAAGGCTGAAGAGCATGTTGGAAAGATTGACCACGGTGTCGGTCACCATCGAACTGAAGGTGTCCTGCATCCCGATGAACCAGCCCCTTGCCACCATAAGCGACAAGGTTGCCGGGCAGCAGAGGATTCTGATTGAGAAGTATTTGACGGCAAGGGTACGGACCTCTTCCGAACAGCTGACAAAGGCAAAGAACAGATGGCAGAAGGGTTTGGAGAGCAGAATCAGGATGAGGGAGATGGAAAGCGCGGTCGTGATGCCCAGGACCAGGGTGCGAACGCAGTCCGTCCAGTCCTTCCTGCCGAAAGCCTGGGAAGTCAGGCCTCCGGTCCCGGCCCTCAGGAAGCCGAAGTTCCAGTAAAGGACGTCAAACATCAGGGAGCCGATGGAGACTCCACCGATAAGGGCAGCGGCGGAAAAGTCCAGATGCCCCGCAACGGCGATATCCACCATTCCGACCAGCGGGACAGTCAGGTTGGCAAGGATGCTGGGCAGTGCCAGACGGAGTATTTCACGGTTGAGAGGATTCACTGATACCTCAGGCATTCCCGGCAGTATTTGTCGGATACTTACGGCCGAGTTCCTCCAGGTCACTGTCCTTGTCGATGTTCTTCTGCATCCGGGCGATGGTCCTTACAAAACTTTCAAGATCCTCCTGGGGAATACCCTTGATGATTCTCTGGGCTGCTTCGTAGGAAATACGGGTCACGGCTTCCTGGACTGTCCTGGAATATTCAGTCACCTGGATGAGATTCTGCCTCTTGTCTTTCGGATTGTTCACTCTCCTGACAAGATTGCGCGCCTCGAGCCCGTCAATCAGCTTGACGATCGAATTCTTGTCGCGCATGGTGATGTCGGCAATCTGCTGCTGGGTAAGGACTCCCTCATCCCAAAGGGTGTCCATCACCAGGAACTGTTCAGGTGTCAGATTGTAGCCCTTCTTCTGGAACACATCGGCAAGGCATTGACGTACACTGCTGTGAAAGATGTTGATGAACAAAATCAACTGCTTCTCGAGTAACATGGCGATATCCGAAAAAGTGAATGGTCAGATGGTATTTGGCACAAAGATAGACAAACAATGAAAAAGAAAAAAATCCGTTCAACGGAATTTTTTGTCTTCTTCGAGCATTCCGAGGTAGGAGGAGTAGCGCTCTGTTGTGATTGTACCCTGTTCGAGGGCCTCCTTGACAGCGCAACCAGGTTCATGGGTATGCGTGCAAGGGGAGAAACGGCAACCTCCGGAGACCTTCAGCATCTCCGGGAAATATAGCGCCACCTCCTCTTTTTTCAGGGAGACAAGCCCGAAGCCGCGCAGGCCGGGAGTGTCAATCATGAAACTGCCGCATGACAAAGGATACATCTCGTAAAGGCTGGTAGTGTGCTTCCCCTGTAGATGGGCCAGGGATATGTCACCGACTTTGGGATTCAGGCCGGGGTCCAAAGCCTTTATCAGGGATGACTTGCCGACACCCGACTCACCCGAAAACAGGCAGACCTGCCCCCCTCCGGAACCGGTCACAGCTTTGCGCAGCCTGTCAATTCCTTCCCCGGTCCTGGCAGAAGTCCCGATTACATCATAGCCGGCATTGCGGTAGATACGGAAAAAATCTTCCATTTCCCCAGGGAATTCTTCCTTGAATATGTCGACCTTGTTCAGTACAATTGATGCAGGAATGCCATAGACCTCGCAGGTCACCAGCAGCCTGTCGAGGAAAGGCAGCTTGATTTCAGGGAAATGGAGGGTGACGACCAGAAAGGCCCTGTCGATGTTTGCGGCAATCACGTGGGACTGCCGGGAGAGGTTGGTTGAGCGGCGGATCAGATGGTTCTTCCTGTCCATGATGCTCACTATTGATGCAGGATGCGAAACCGTAGGTTCGGTTGTGCATTCATAGGCAACGACATCCCCAACCGCAACCGGGTTGGTCGAAGAACTGCCTTCCATCCGGATCCTTCCTTTCAGGACAGCCGGAAAAGGCTTCCACAAAGGGAGTTCAGAAAGAAGGAAATGGCTTCCGGCATTCTTGACTACTGTTGCTGTTCCTGTCATTTGCATGTCGTGGTTTCAGGCACCGGTCCGGCAACCGGAGCATGGAGCCGGGAATTGGTGAAATGCCAGAGGATGACTCCGACGGTTACTGAGACATTGAGGGAATGCTTGGTGCCGAACTGGGGAATCTCCAGGGCCATGTCGGACGCATCCACGACTTCCTGGCTTACACCGTCAACCTCATTGCCGAAGACAAGGGCGAACTTTTCCCCGGAGGCCGACGGATCGAATGACTCGAGGCTGACCGAATTGACAGTCTGTTCCACACTGACAATCCTGTACCCGCGTCCGCGAAGGACGGAGACAGCCTCCAGGGTGCTTTCTGAATATTCCCATGGCACGCTGTCCTCCGCTCCGAGACCGGTCTTGTGGATTTCCACCGATGGAGGTGTTGCGCATATTCCGCAAAGCCAGATGGCATCCGCCCTGAAAGAATCGCAGGTGCGGAACGCGGAGCCTACATTGTGGGCGCTGCGGACATTGTCCAGCACGACCACTATTCCGGTTTCGGGCTGTCCGGAATACTCTTCGGCACTGATGCGGCCAAGTTCTATGTTCAGCAGTTTCCTGTCCCTCATTTTCCCAATATCTTCGCAAAGATAGCAAATGCATCCGAAAATGTTTATCTTTACACCGCAAACAAACCAGAAGAATGAATTCAGAAGAGAAGATTTTGTCCGCTGTCAAAGACTTGTTCAGCGGAATCAGTTTTACAGAAGAACCGGCAGGGCTCTATGACCCGCTCAGGTACATGATTGCCATCGGCGGCAAACGGCTGCGTCCGTGGCTCTGCCTGACTGCATATTCATTGTACAAGGATGATTTCACGCCGCAGATTCTCGGACCGGCATCGGCCCTTGAAGTGTTCCACAGTTTCACCCTCATCCACGACGACATCATGGACAAGTCCCCGATGCGCCGCGGGGTGGACACCGTCTGGAAGAAATGGAACGAGGACACCGCCATACTTTCGGGAGATGTGATGTGCATCGACAGCTATGCCAGGATGGCTACAGCACCGGCCGAGGTCCTGTCTGACGTCATGGCGCTCTTCAGCCGTACCGCCTCGCAGGTCTGTGAAGGACAGCAGTACGACATGGAGTTCGAATCAATGGAGACCGTCCCGATGGAGGACTACATCAGGATGATCGGGCTCAAGACCGGAGTCCTGCTCGCCTGCTCGGCAGAACTTGGAGCAAGGATTGCGGGAGCCCCGGAGCAGGATTGCAGGAATCTTTACAAGTACGGCTATAGCCTCGGGCTTGCATTCCAGATTGCCGATGACTGGCTGGATGCCTACGGCAACGAGAAAGAATTCGGCAAGCCTATAGGAGGCGACATCGCCAACTCGAAGAAGAGTTGGCTCACCGTCAGGGCATTCGAAAAGGCAGACCCGCAAACCGCAAGGAATCTCGTGAATGCCATGTCCAAAGTCCCGTCAAATGCACCCCAACGGGCATCCAAGATAGCCGAAGTCATGGGAATCTACAACCGTCTGGATGTAGGGACGGATGCCCGGGATGAGATTGAAAAATTGACCTCGGAAGCATTGTCATTCGCCGCGGAAGTTGTGTCCGGAGAGGGCTTCGGCCTACTGGAAAGCTTTGCAAGACGCCTTGTGGGGCGCAAAAAATAGGCAGTCAGTCCTCCCGGTGAAAATTACTCCTTAAGTTGGCAAATTGGGCCTATTTGAGTATATTTGCATTCCGTTTTCGGGAGAGACCCGGAAAGTAACGAAACCGATTCACACAATGAAACAGGATCTTCAGATTTTCGACTTGATAAGGAACGAAAAGGACAGACAGTATTCCGGCCTTGAACTCATTGCTTCCGAGAACTATGTCAGCGACCATGTTCTCGAGGCCATGGGATCAATCCTAACCAACAAATACGCGGAAGGCTACCCGGGCAAAAGATACTACGGGGGTTGCCACGTTGTTGACCAGATCGAGCAGGTCGCCATCGACCGCCTCTGCAAAATCTATGACGCTGAATATGCCAACGTCCAGCCGCACTCCGGAGCCCAGGCCAACATGGCAGTAATCATGGCCTGCCTCAAGCCAGGAGACACCTTCATGGGCATGGACCTCTCCCAGGGCGGTCACCTCACCCACGGTTCCCCGGTCAACGCCTCCGGAATCCTGTACCATGCCGTCTCATACGGCCTGGATGAGAAGACCGGCCTTATCGACTACGACAAGATGGAGCAGACTGCCCGCGAGTGCAAGCCGAAACTCATCATCGGAGGAGCTTCAGCATATTCACGCGAATGGGACTATGAGAGGATGCGCAAACTTGCCGACGAAGTCGGTGCCCTTCTCTGGATAGACATGGCGCACACCGCAGGCATAATCGCCGCAGGCCTCCTCAAGAACCCTGTCAAGTACGCCCATATCGTGACTTCCACCACCCACAAGACCCTCCGCGGTCCACGTGGAGGAATCATCCTCATGGGCAAGGACTTCGACAATCCTTGGGGACTCACCACCCCGAAGGGTGAAATCAAGAAGATGAGCGCCATCCTCAATTCGAGCGTATTCCCGGGCGTCCAGGGCGGTCCCCTTGAGCACGTCATCGCCGCCAAGGCAGTCTCTTTCTACGAGGCGATGCAACCGGAATTCGTTGCCTACCAGAAACAGGTCCTCGCCAATGCCAGGACCATGGCCTCCGCTTTCATTGCCAAGGGTTACAAAGTTGTTTCAGGCGGAACTGACAACCATCTGGTCCTTATAGACCTCCGGACAAAATTCCCGGAAGTCACCGGAAGGATGGCAGAGAAGGAACTTGAAAAGGCCGAAATCACGGTCAACAAGAACATGGTTCCTTTCGACACCCGCTCCGCATTCAAGACCTCGGGACTCCGCATAGGTACCCCGGCTGTCACTTCCCGCGGTTTTGTCGAGAAGGACATCAACGATATAGTCGAACTGATTGACACTGTACTCTCCGCCGTCGCGAAGTATGCCGACGTTGTCAACGGTCTCACCGAAGAAGGCTCTGGCGAGTACAAGGCTGTTCTCGAAAGTGTCAAGCGCAAGGTCCACAACCTTACTGCCGGACGCCCTCTCAACAACTATTAGGAAGTTACGTTAAAATGGACGATATTTGCGTTCATGAGACGATTCCTGACATTTGCCGCATTGGCTCTGGCAATCCTGGGATGTACCGAAAAACCGCATGATGACGGTGGGGACATTCCGGAAGAGACCTTATCCATTACCGCCACTTTTGAAGCAGGAGGAATGGAAGAATGGCTCGGTGGAGACAAACTCAGCATATTCACAGACGACAAGGAAAATCACCAATTCCTATACCGCGGGCAGAGCACTTTCGCCCTGCTCGGGGAAGAAGCCTTGGCATGGAAAAAAGGTACGTCAATCCATGCCGTGTATCCCTACAGGGAATCTAATTCAATTGGCGAGAACGGGCTGATTCAACTTAATGTCCCACAAACACAGGCCTACCGCCGGAATGCTGTTGCACAGCACATGAATCCGATGGTTGCCGTCAGCAGGAGCGGTAATCTCGACTTCAAGAATGTCTGCGGCTATCTGAAAGTCAAGATAACAGGCTACATTACCCTGAAATCCGCCAGGCTCCTGGGCAACAACGGGGAAAAGATTGCCGGAGAAGCCTTCGTGCGCGCTGACATCGGAGGAATTCCTGCCGTTGAGATGTCCCCGGATGCCGTAAACGAAATCTCCATCGACTGCGGCAAGGGGATATGGGCCGGGAACACTTCGTACGAGTCGGCTGTCCTGTATTTCGTGCTTCCGCCCACATCCTTCACAAAAGGTCTGACACTGGTGCTTGAATCCTCAACGGGCACTGTCCACAAATCAAGGATCATCGATCCGGTCAGCATCGAGAGAGGCTGCACTACCGAGTTGGACCCCATCGACTTCAGCTATGTTCCGGACCATGCTCCTCTCTCCTTCAGGTCTGATGGTCCTTCCACCCTGGTACTGAAAAAATACGGCTACCCCGATGATGTCCACTTGTACTGCAATGCGGATGGAGAATGGATGCCGTACAGCATAGGACAGGAGATTTCCCTCTCGGACGGGGAAACCGTCTCTTTCCGTGCAATGGAGGAAGGCAACAGTACCTTCAGCCGGAGTGCGACGGATTTCTATCGGTTTGAAGGTACAGGATCGCTTGAGGCCACAGGCAGCATCATGGCTCTGCTGGATGCAGAAATGTCGGCCAGCGAGATACCGGCAGAATACTGCTTCTACGGCCTGTTCAGCGGAATGACGGCCCTGACCAGGGCCCCCGAGCTTACCTCAAGGACAACAAAGCCGCACTGCTATGACAACCTGTTCAACGGCTGCAGCCGGCTTTCCTACATCAAAGCCCTGTTCCTGACCTCGCCGGCAGACGGAAGTTTCACCTCGGGATGGGTCGAAGGAGTGAACCCGGAAGGGACGTTCTCGATGAGCCCCGATGCATCCTGGAGTCACTCCGGGCCATCCGGCATTCCCCAGGGATGGACAGTACTGGACATGCCGGAGGACAATGACAGCAACTACTACGAAAGCATTGAGTACCTGACTCCATCAATGACAGGCTACTCCAATTCGCTGAAAGCGGAGCAGAAAAACAGCAAGGACCCGTCAGAGTGGACCTATACGACCCTTGGAAGGGATCCTTTCATCCCGATGAACGCCTTGCGCAAACAGGCGGAAGGACCTGTCCTGGTGTTCCAGTACAAATCCACCGCCCCAGTCTTCTGCGAATTTTTCTGGTGCACCGGAGGCTACGGCGTCAAAGGCCCGGCCGGCGGGATAGAGACAGGATTCAACCTGGAAGCCACCAGGGAATGGAAGACATTCACGATGAATATGGAAGGCGAATGGCAGAAATTCAGTTTCGAAGGCAGGCCCGGAGACACTGTCCGCTTCGACATTGGCAACGGGTCCGGAGTGACAGTCGTCGTCCGCCTCATGCGCTGGAGGAAGGCGACATCTGAGGATTAGCCGGAGATGTCCGGTTTTGCCGTCCTGAACACTTCACGCTGGCTCAGCATCAGCACGAAGGCCAGAAGAGCACCGAGAGCATCGCTGACGGTACTGCTGACCCAAAGACCTGTAAGCCCGTCAAGGCCAAGCCTGACAAAGAGCGCGGGAATCAGGTAAATCATCGGAAGCAGGAATATCACCTGACGCGAAAGACTTGTCACTATTGCAATCCAAGGCTTGTCGATGGACTGGAAGAAATTGGAATTGGTGATGGTGAAACCAATCAGCGGCATCATCACGGTCAGGAAGCGCATGGCCGGCCTGGACATCTCAAGGAGCTGAGCATCATTCGTGAACATACGGCAAAGCAGGCCCGGGATGGAAAGTCCGAGGGTTGCAGCCAACACCCCGACCAGCACATTCCACTTCATTGCCAATGAATATACTCCCTTGAGACGGTCCGGGTGAGCGGCACCGTAGTTGTAGCCGGCAATCGGCTGCATGCCCTGGCATATTCCCAACATTATCATTATGAGAAGGCTCGCGAAGGTGTTCACGACTCCGAGCGTAGCCACCGCCAGGTCGCCCCCGTAACGGATAAGTTGGGTGTTCTCCAGGGCAACGACAGCGGAAGCGGCTACATTCATCAGGAATGGGCTCATCCCTATCAGGAGGATGTTCTTGAATATGTAGAGTTTCGGAGTCCAGGCATGTCGCCGGAACCGGATGAAGGAGCGGACATCGACGAAATGAAGGATGGAGACTACTGCTGAGGATGCCATGGAGATGGTTGTCGCCCAGGCTGCACCTGCTATACCCCAGTCGAAGACGAAGATGAAGACAGGATCGAGCAGGATGTTGAGAACGGCACCTCCCGCCAGTATGTACATTGACTTTTTCGGATAGCCGGAGGCCCTGATCAGACCGGTCAGGTTGAAGGTGACTGTCGTGAGGAACATCCCCGGAAGGACTATCAGAAGATATTCCCTGGCATAGGCGATCGTGTTTGCTGTTGCTCCGAAAAGCGAAAGGATGTCATCCATGAAGGCATATCCGAGGACCATGAAGAGGATTCCGAAAAGGATGGTCAGGATCATGCTGTTGCCAAGAATCTTCTCAGCCCAGCGGACATCCTTGTGCCCCAGGACAATCGACATCCTGGCTGAAGAGCCGGCACCAACCAGGGAGCCCAGGGCATGGATGATGTTCATGATCGGCATGGTTATGCCTAAACCGGCAATAGCCAGGGCACTTACGCCCTGGCCGATGAAAATCCGGTCTGCAATGTTGTAGATGGAAGATATGACCTGGCTGATTACGGCGGGGAGGGCGTAGATCCACAGCAGTTCACTTATCTTCCGTGTTTCAAGTTCTTTTGTGTTGTCCATTTGTTATTAAAGCAAAGTTCCGTTTCATGGTTCAAGTCCAGGTTGCGCTGTCGCTATTCGACCTCGACCCAAGGGATATTGGCACCCTCGTTGAGTCTCACGATGCCGAGACGGTGGCAGTCGGCTGCGAATCTGCGCCCTTCCGCTTCAGGATCAACAGCGAATTCCCTTACCTTGCAGCACTGCTTGTAGAACCTGTAGCAGATCTGCGAGCGCTGAACATGCAAGAGTTCCTTGCTTCCAGGCATACATGCGGAGACAGCCTTCTCCCAGACCTCGTCCAGATGCTCGAGGTCTTCCGGGGAAAAGAGACCCTTGAGACGGTCACCGCAATCGAAGGCAGGGCCGAAATGGACTCCTGACTCAAGGACACGCTTCTGGAGAAGGTCGAGGAATTCCCTGACATGGGCGGCTGCATCACCGTAGAATGCGTCCATGAAGCCGGTGACAAGAGATTCCATGTCCTCATCCGGGTTCCACATCAGTCTTGCAAGAACATAGGCCCGAAGGTCTCCGAACTCACCGCTCTCCCCTTCCTGGTACATTCCCTGCTCGAAAACTCCCTTCACTCCGTGGTCACGGAAGAACTGGAGATTGGGCTGCAGGGAAGCAAAATTGGCAATCGGACAGAGGTACTGGGCGAAATTGGTCGTGTAGTCCCAGATGTAGAGACGGTTGCAGATCTGGTTCCACTTCTCGATGTAGGACTTCGGACCGGCATTGACCTGGCATTCATCTATCGGATGAGGATAACATGCTCCGGTACAATAGCGTACGATGACATTATCCCGGGGTTTTGTAATCCGGGGAGGGATTGTGGAATACTGGTAGGCAAGCATATCGACAGCAACATCCGGGAATTCTTCCCTGATTGCATCGGCAACGGCATTGGTGAATCTCAGAAGGCTTCCGGCAGGAGAGCCCTCCTCCTCATTGATTGCGTGGCACTTTTCACAGTCGCAATAGGAGTCGATGACAAAACTGTCGTTCTGGGACACTGAAATGATGCGGGATTCCGGATCCTCACGGATCCACTCCTTCACCTTCTCCACAGTGAGTCTCAGCACATCCGGATTCGTCATGCAGATCTGTGAATACAGATGCCTGCAGGTTCTCTCCCCATTGATTTCGGAGAAATATTCAGGATGGGACTCGAAATAGACCTCCGGCGGAATGATCTTGTCGAAGGTATGGACGAACTTGTTGGCAGTGTAGGTCCGCATCCCGCCATATTCAGGACGCAGGTTCCTTTTTTCCGTTGTCAGGCAAGCATTCAGCCTGAGCTTTGCGCTGATCTCCTCTCCGAAGACGCAGGACCAGTAGATGTCCCGGTGCTCGAAAGGCGAGACCTGGACGATGTCTTTCTTTGTCACTCTCAGGTCCGGATCATGCGGGATAACCTCTGTGTCCTTGGCATAGAACTCACAACCGACCTGGCGGAGGAATTCGTAGGCTGCATAGAGGGTACCGCGGCCGTAGTTGGCACGTGGACCGGTGATGAAGACTGAAGACCCCTTCCACCTGACCATCAGTCCCTCTTCTCCCAATGGAGTACGGTCGAGCGGAAAAGCATCCTCACGGTTGGTCTTTCCGACGATGATTTCGTGCTTCCCCGGCTGGACATCAGTGTCATAATAGGCAAGTGGGGCAGTCCCTGCAATCTTCTCCAGGTAGGTTGCAAGTTCACGTACGGCAGTCAGTTCCGCAGGCAGTGCCTGGCGGGAAAGAATAATACGGTAGTCAGTACGTCCGTTCCTGTAAAGGACAGCATCCGAGGCAATGGCATTTGCCGTCAGGATAAAGGTGGCAAAGAGTGCCAGAAGAATCTTTTTCATAATCAATCGTTATGGGTTGTCAGTTACTTTCGTTTTTTTCTGATGGTCATTGTGTCGAGGACTTTGCCGTCCCTGGAAACAATCCTTAAGGACAGTTCCTCCTCTGTAACTGTGCACTGGAGCACATCGTCATTGGAATTGACAACAATCGGGAAGGCTGCGGCCTCGCCCGGGGCGGTACGCTGGCGCCTGTGGGTATGGCCGCTCAGCATCACATCCACGCCGGCTTCATTGAGTATCGGGATGAACTTTTCCCTGATTTCCCTGTCTCCGTGCCAGTCACCGGTGGAAGGCATGTGGCAGGTCACGATCCTGAACGGGGCAGAGACGAACTCCTCGCTGGAAACCACCCTGCGGAGCCACTCGGCCTGCTCGTCCCGGTACTGGTCGTAACAGTTGATGCCGCTGTACTCAAGGTCGCTGTCAGGCTTGTCCTCACCGCAGTCCAATGCCACGAAACAGACCGGCCCGTGTCGGAACATGTAGTAGATGTGGTCCTGCCGGGTAGAGAAGTAGTCCTGGAAATTATAGGCAAGATCTCCCCTGGTCTCGTGATTTCCGCGGGTGTAGTACATCGGCTTTTCGGATGCGAACAATTCGACGGCCTTGTCCATGAAACCTCCGAAAACGGTCTCCTCATTGCTGAACTGGCTGACCATGTCGCCGACGAACAGCACCATGTCCGTCTTGTCGAGATCGCACTGGTCCAGAAGGGCTTCAAGTTTCCCGGAATCGCCATGGATGTCATTGACCATAACGAAGGAGACACTGGAAGCATCCTCATCCAAAGTGGTCAGCCTGAGAGGTTTCTTTGAATATACATTCGTCGCGACAGTCCTGCCATAATCCACATACCAGCCGCTGCGGCCTACGATTTCAGTGGCATAGACCCTGTAGCGGTAGGTCGTGCCAGGCTCCAGCCCGGTCAGCTTGACGGAATGTATCCTCGACTGGGTCTTGATCCCGTTGCGGCAGTCGTAGAACCGTGGACGCTCCCCGGCATAGAAATGGGATCCGTCGTCCGGAGCCAGTTCCACCCAGCCCACCGATGAAGTACTTGCGACCCAGACAATTGTAGCCTCGGAAGAAGTGACATTCTGGAGATAAGGGCCATGGATGATTCCGAACGGTTCCTGGGCACGGATGACAGCCGCCGATGCCAACAGCAGGAAAAGGGACAAGATGGAATTACGCATATTCAAAGACTATGGATTTGATTGGGAATTGGGAAAAGCCTTGCTCACGAAGACTAATAATCAATGGCTGAAGTCATTATGTTCCTGCCGCTCCTGCGGTCGAAGAAGCGGATGACCAGGATGGCCAGGCCAAGGGCGAGAAATCCGCCAAGACCGGTCAGGCCGATTGTGAGGTCATTGCCGCCGAGAACGAACATCACCACCACTGAAGCCATCGCATTGATGTTGCCATGGATGATGGCAGCAGTGATCACGGACCTGGTCCTTAGAGTGAAATAGAGTTCAATGATGCCCACAAGCACGCAGAAGACGCACATCATGGCGACTCCTGCTACCGGATGCTGCGGATAATTGTGACCGGCAAGGACCAGAGGTGCATGCCAGATGCCCCAGACAAGGCCGATGACTGCAGCCGCCTTGAGAAAACTCTCACCCTTGAGAGCAGAGACCATGTAGTTGCGCCATCCGTATTCCTCACCGAAGGCGAAGAGTGCATTGATGGTACAGCCGGCAAAAACTCCGGACAGGATGGTGGTGAGTATCATCATCGGGGCCGGAAGTGCCTGCAACTGGGCTCTTATGGCATCGGCTGCGGCTCCTTCAAGACCATTCATCGAGATGTACTGCTCAGCCCCGTAGTGCAGGCTGACTCCCGGAACCAGGGCGCTGAAAGGGATGGAGAGCAGCACTACGGCTATCACACACCCGATTGAAGCAAGCAGCGGCCAGGAGAAACGGAAGCGCAGAAGGCCTGTGGAAGCAGGGCGTTCATGCCTGATTGCCTGAAGCACAAGGGCGACAAGCATCGGGAACAGCATATAGGCTGACTTGAACAGGAAAAGCGGGGCGCTTCCCGGGACAAACACATCCTTCCACAGGATTGTGGCACCATAATAGACAGCCCAGGAGAAGAAGATGACGCACAATGAATATGAAAGAGCCTTTTTCATAAGATCATGAGATTGAGTATAGCAAAAATACGCCTATTTGTGACGTTTTACAAGCTCTGTCTCGAGATCAGCGATTCCATAGCCCTTGCTGACAAGCAAGACAAGCAGATGGTAGATGAGGTCGGATGCCTCGTAAATCATCCTTTCGTCATCACCCTTGACTGCTTCGATGACAGTCTCCACTGCCTCCTCTCCTACTTTCTGGGCCATTCTCGGAGTGCCGGCCTTGAAAAGGGATGTAGTATAGGACTTTTCCGGCATCTGTTCGTGACGTCCCCTGACCACAGCCTCGAGTTCACGGATGAAGCCCTGTGACTCAGGGACTGCATCGCCCCAGCAGGTCTTGGAACCCGTGTGGCAGGTCGGTCCGTCAGGAATGGCGCGCACAAGGAGAGTGTCCCTGTCGCAGTCAACAGCCATCGAGACAAGGTGGAGATAGTTGCCGCTTGTCTCCCCCTTTGTCCAAATCTTGCCCTGTGAACGGCTCCAGAAGGTCACAAGGCCTGTTTCCTGAGTCTTTGCAAGAGCCTCGGCATCCATGTAGCCGAGCATGAGCACCTGCAGCGTGTTCTGGTCCTGTACGATTGCCGGTACCAGTCCGTCAACGCCTTTTTTCAAATCTTCAAACTTGATCATATCTGATAAAATTTTTAAAGTCTTACATTGATTCCATCCTCGCGTAGCTTCCGCTTCAGTTCAGGAATGGTGATTTCTCCATAATGGAATATGCTGGCGGCCAGGGCGGCATCTGCCTTTCCTTCTTTCAGCACCTGTCCTATGTGGGCAATGTTCCCTGCCCCACCCGATGCGATGACAGGGATTGTCAGGAAGGAAGCCATCTTTGAATATGCTTCACAGGCGTAGCCGTTCTTGGTCCCGTCGTGGTCCATCGATGTAAATAGTATCTCTCCGGCCCCCCTTGACTGGACTTCGGCAGCCCAACTGAAGAGTTCCTTGTCAGTCTCCCGGTGGCCTCCGTGTGTCATCACCTGCCACTTCCCGTCAGATCTCTGCCTGGCATCGATGGCGATTACAACGAACTGGGAACCGTAGTGGGAAGCTATCTTCCCGATCAGTTCCGGATGATAGACAGCAGCCGAATTGATGGTAATCTTGTCAGCTCCGGCATCCAGAAGCCTGGCGCCGTCTTCAAAGGAAGATATCCCACCACCGACCGTAAATGGTATGTCAATCCTTTCGGAAATGCGCCTGACAAGATCAGTGAATGTCTTGCGGCCTTCCTGGGAGGCGCTGATGTCGAGATAGACCAATTCGTCCGCGCCCTGCGCCGAATATTCGGCACCCATCTCGACCGGGTCACCTATTTCCTTGAGGCCTAGGAAGTTGACTCCTTTTACTACCTGCCCGTTCTTGACATCCAGGCAAGGTATGATTCTTTTAGCCAGCATACTGTCCAATCATTTTTGCAAGGTCGATTCTGCCCTCATAGATAGCCTTTCCGACGATTGCTGAATGTAAACCATTATCGCAAAGAAGCTTGATGCACTCCTCGCCTGACACTCCCCCGCTCACGACAATCTCCACTTCGGGGAAGGCAGCCTGGAGTTCCGAATAGAAATCCACATCCACTCCCATAAGCATTCCGTCGTGGGCGATTTCTGTCACGATAGACTTCCGTACAAGGCCTCCGAAAGCCTTCAGCACATCTGAAACTGTGGCCTCGGAGGTCTCGAGCCAGCCGTGTGTCGCCACCTTGCCGTTCCTGATGTCCAGGCCCAGGATGATCCTGTCGGAATATTCATTGAGCCAGGTGCGGAAAAGGTCCGGATCGGTGATGGCGACACTTCCGCATATTGCATAGGCGGCTCCGGCGTCCAGGACTGACTTCAAGGAAGCCCCGGACTTGATTCCTCCTCCGAATTCCACCTCCATGGAGGTACTTGAAGCAATCCGTTCGAGGACATCAAGATTCCTCGGCCCGGAGGCCTTTGCTCCGTCAAGGTCAACAAGATGCAGCCTTGTCGCTCCGGCTTCTTCGAATTCTTTGGCCACGCTGACAGGATCTGGCGAATAGACCTTGCTTCTGGAATAATCGCCTTGGGTGAGACGTACGCACTGACCGTCAATCAGGTCAATGGCCGGGATTATGTTGAATTTCGGCATATTCATCAAAGTTCAAGAAAGTTTCTGATAATCTGTGCTCCGACAGGTCCGCTCTTTTCCGGATGGAACTGTGTACCGAAGAGATTGTCCCTGGCAAGGGCGGCGCTGAATATGCCTTCGGAATAGTCGGTACGGGCTATTGTCTGTCCGGGAGCCAGGTCCGGGCGGAAAGAATGGACATAATAGACAAATGAGCCTTCCCTGACGCCCTTGAACAGAGGCCCCTGGAGGCCTTCGATGGTGTTCCATCCCATGTGCGGAATCTTCACTCCCGGATTGGAAGCGAAGCGGCGGACAGCAGCATCGAACAGTCCGAGACAGTCCACCGGACCCTCCTCGCTGAACGAGCACATCAGCTGGAGACCGATGCATATTCCAAGGACAGGCTGGCGAAGCCCCTTGATGACGGGCACGAGACCGGTGGCCTCAAGGTTTGCCATCGCAGAGGAAGCCTCCCCCACTCCGGGCATTATCACATGGCTGGCCGAGGTGATGACCCCAGGGTCGGATGTCACCTGATAGTCAGCGCCGAGACGCAGAAGGGCATTTTCAACCGAGCGGAGATTGCCGGCCTTGTAGTCAACTATCGCGATCATAACGTTCCTTTGCTGGATGGGAGTTCATATGGGAAAGGTGTGAGGGAAACGGCCATCCGGAGGGCCCTGGCGAAAGCCTTGAAGATTGATTCGGCCTTGTGATGATCATTCTCTCCCTCGGCGGAAATATGCAGGTTGCATTTAGCCCCGGCACACACTGACTGGAAGAAATGGCTGAACATCTCTGTCGGCACATCTCCGACATTCTCCCTGGAGAACTGCACTTTCCATTTGAAATCTATCCTGCCGCCGAAATCCATCAGCACACAGGCATCACAATCGTCCATCGGAAGCACGAATCCATAGCGGGCTATTCCCAACTTGGAGCCCAGAGCCGCATCCAGGGCCTCGCCAAGCGCGATTCCGACATCCTCGATCGTGTGATGTTCATCAACTTCAAGATCTCCTTCGGCCTTCACGCGAAGAGACACTCCCCCGTGATGCGGAATCTGGTCCAGCATGTGGTCGAAGAAACCGAGTCCTGTCGAGATGGAAGATTCCCCGGACTTGTCCAGGTCCAGTTCGAGGACGATGTCCGTCTCCCTGGTCTTGCGGGTGATGCGGACATGTCTTCCGCCAAGTCTTTCGACTCCGTTCTTCGGAGAGGTCTGCCCCACACCCAGGAGGGAGAGGAGCCTGTCATTCTCGGAAGGAGTACCGACCGTAATCCTGAGGCAGTTGCGGCAGCCCTGGACGCGGGTCCGGTTCCTGACGATAAGTTTCTCATTGACAAGCCTTTCATACATCGCGTCAGCATCATCGAATTCCACCAGAAGGAAATTCGCTTCGGAAGGATAGATCTTCCTGACCCGGGGACAGGCTGGAAGTTCCTTAACCAGACGGAATCTCTGGCCGACAACCTCGGCAACGTGGGCCTTCATCTCATCCTCCGACAGTTTTGCGAGAGCCATCTTCTGAGCCAGGACATTGATGTTGTACGGATACTTGACCTTTGACATCATTGCGATAACGGCAGGATTGGCAATTGCGAGCCCGAGACGGAGGCCTGCCATTCCCCAGGCTTTCGAAAGAGTCTGGAGCACGACAAGATTGGGATATTTTTCGACCATCGGCACCAGCGAAGGAGAGGAAGCGAAATCAATGTAGGCCTCATCCACGACGACTATGCCCCTGAAGCGTGACAGCAATTCTTCAATCTGTTCTTTCGGGAATATGTTGCCAGTCGGATTGTTCGGGGAGCAGATGAACATCAGTGCAGTGTCTGCATCGCATGCGGAAAGCATGGCTTCCGTGTCCATCGAGAAGTCTTCCCTCAACTGGACCTCGCGGAAGGCAATGTCATTGGTTGCCGCAGCAACCGAATACATCCCGTAGCTCGGCGCAATCGACACCGCATTGGACTTGCCCGGAACGCAGAACACGCGATAGAGCAGGTCAATTGCCTCGTCGCTTCCGTTTCCGATGAAAAGGCTTTCGGGAGTGACACCCTTTATCGAGGAGAGTTTCGCCTTCAGGGCCTTCTGGTGCGGGTCAGGATACCTGTTCAGACCATTGTCATAAGGACTTTCATTGGCATCCAGGAAGATCTCGGGGCGTTTTTCCCCACAGTCATCCCTTGCGGTTGAATATGCTTCCAGGGAAGCGATGTTAGGCCTGACCAGGCCCAATACTTCTTCTATTGTCATGGCTGCATCCTTTACTTTTGTTTCCCCAATCTCACTCTCACCGCAGAAGCGTGGGCATCAAGTCCCTCGGCCTCCGCCATCCTGATGATGGTGCCGCCGATTGCCTCCAGTCCTTCTTCAGAGATTTCCTGGACAGTCATCTTCCTCATGAAGGAATCCAGGTTCAGGCCACTGAACGACCTTGCCCAACCGGACGTGGGCAGGGTGTGGTTGGTGCCGGAGGCATAGTCACCCGCACTTTCCGGAGAATAATTGCCGACGAACACACTGCCTGCGGCATGGATTCCTTGGACGACCTCCCAAGGGTCCCGCATTGAGATAATAAGGTGCTCTGGGGCATATTCATTGGCAAAACTGACAATGTCTTCCCTATCCCTGAGAACGATAATCCGGCTGTTCGAGAGGGATTTCCCGATGATTTCCGAGCGGCTGAGCGAGAGGCTCTGGCTGTTGATTGCCTTCTCGACTGCATCGGCGACTTCCTCCGAATCGCAGACGAGGACTGACTGGCTGTCCGGACCGTGCTCCGCCTGTGAAAGGAAATCCGAAGCGACGAAAGCAACTGAAGCGGAAGAATCTGCCAGAACCATAACCTCTGAAGGGCCTGCAGGCATGTCGATGGCAGTTGTGGTGAGTCCGAGCATCTGTTTGGCTTTCATGACATAGCGGTTCCCGGGTCCGAATATTTTGTCACATCGGCGGATGGTCGGTGTTCCGTAGCCCATTGCGGCTATGGCCTGGGCACCTCCGGTCTTGTAGATTTCAGTGACCCCGCACAGGCGTGCCGTCCAGAGAATCACCGGATTGGCCTTTCCGTCGGTGCCGGGAGGCGTACAAAGCACAATTTCGGGACAACCTGCCACCTTTGCGGGAACGGCAAGCATCAGCACCGTCGAGAAGAGAGGGGCCCTTCCTCCGGGAATATAAAGCCCCACGCGACGCAGCGGAACGGCCTTCTGGATGCATCGCACACCGGGGCTGGTGGTCAACTCCACGGTGTGGGGCTGCTGGGCCTCGTGGAACTTTCTGATGTTTTCCATGGCTGCAGAGATTGCCTCTTTCAGTTCTTCAGGAACCTGGTCCGCAGCCTGGAGCATTTCTTCTTCAGGAACTCTTAACTCGCCCGGGGCCATAAAACCGGCACGGTCGAAGCGGTTTTCATATTCAAGAAGGGCTTCGTCGCCCTTTTCGCGCACCGCGTCAAGGATTGTCCTGACACTGGCTTCTATGTCCGTGTCATCCTGCATCGCTCTGCTGGACAGGCCGGGCCAAAGGTCCCGGGATGGGTTGATGTATCTGTCTATCGGCATATTCAGAAATGGTTTGTCAATGGATCCGGTACCTCTACAGCACCATCTTTTCTACTGAAAGCACGAGGATGCCCTCCGCCCCGATTTCCTTGAGGAGTTCGATTTTGTCCCATAGTACATCTTCGGCAACAACAGAGTGCATTGAAGACCACCCGCTCTGCGCAAGAGGCAGGATGGTAGGGCTGCGCATTGCCGGAATGATGCTGATGGCTTCCTCAATCCTGTCATTAGGCACATTCATCAGGAGGTACTTCATGTTGCGGCTGTCGCGGACAGCATTGAAGCGGAACTTTATCTGCTCCCATATCCTGTGTTTCTCCGTGTCAAGATTCCGGCCGCTGATGACCACTGCCTCTGAAAAGACAATCTTCTCGACTTCCTTGAGACCGTTGCTGACAAGAGTTCCGCCTGAGGAAACGATATCAAAGATTGCGTCGCTCATACCGACGGTAGGGGCAATCTCGACAGAGCCTGTAATGACGCTGATCTTCGCATCTATTCCCTTCTCTTTCAGGAATTTACCAAGAATATTCGGATAGGATGTCGCAATCCTTTTGCCATTGAACCACTCGAGTCCGGGGTAATCGACAGTCTTCGGAACAGCGAGGGAAATGCGGCATGGACCGAAGCCGAGACGGTCAACAATGTCCACATCCTGTTCCCTTTCCAGGACTTCGTTGTAGCCCACAATACCGATGTCGGCGACACCGAGGGCTACGGCCTGCGGGATGTCGTCATCCCTCAGGAACAAAAGTTCGGCAGGAAAACTGCTTGACTGGGAAAGGAACTTTCTCTTGGAGTCGTCAACCTGGATTCCAGCCTCACGCAGGAGCTCCAGACTCTGTTCACTCAATCGGCCCTTGGCCTGGATTGCGATTCTGATCATGTTCGTAAAGATTTAGTTGTCAATTTGTCAAGACAAGATTCTGTCATTCGGGCACAAAAAACAAGGCTCACCACAATAGAGGCAAGCCTTGACCAAATATCCTTGTTGCAATGATATCCACGACAAACTTACCTCTCGAGCGAGCGGTGATGGTGATGGCGGTGGATATGAAGCATTCTTGTCATGTGTTCGTTACTTGCCTGCAAATATCAAAAGATTTCTTCTCAAATGTAAGGAGTCAGGCATTTTTTTCTTCTTCCGACTCTGTTGGCCTTTCAAGGGCCTTCACAATCTTTGAGACCAGAG
>JBJFDD010000328.1:0-5239 GCA_051889815.1 Candidatus Cryptobacteroides sp.
GTGAAAGGCAGTTTGCTGATGTCCTCGATTGACTTGATGTCTTCCGGTTTCACTCCGAGCTCGTCCATTTTCTTCTTGTAGAAAGGGACTTTTTCGTAGCATCTTCTGACAGTGTTGCGGAGCCTTTCGCTCTGGAGCCTGCTCATGTCCTCCCTGGACATGCATTCCATCTGGGGATTGAAAATCATGTGTCTATTTGTTATTTGGTTATCAGTCTTTTCCTGATGCGGCGACACCGGCGTCGAATGCCTTGAGATTCGCCTCTGCAACAGCCTCACCCTTTTTTATGAATATGCCGGCGACGGCTTCGCGGATCTCCCCGATGCCGAGGATGCCGAGGTAGGGCGCCGCCATCCCGAGAAGTACCATGTTGGCTCCCTTGGGATTGGAACATTCCAGGGCAAGCGCATCGATGTCAGTGCCGATGAAGTGGGGAAGTTTTCCGAGTTCCTCAAGGACGGAACCGTTACCGGGGTAATCCGGGATATTCACCAACGCCTTTGTGGAAGTCACGACCATTCCGTCTTCAGAAAGATAGGGGAGGTAGCGAAGGGCTTCCATCGGTTCCATGCTGATGATCAGGTCGGCCTTCCCTTCCGGAATGAGGTCGGACCATATTCTTTCCGTCGAGAGCCTGAGGTTGGACTGTACGTCTCCTCCTCTCTGGCTCATTCCGTGCACTTCGGCCTGTTTCAGGTTGAGGTGCGAGGCAGTAGCTGCCTGCCCTATTACTGTTGCGATTGTGAGGATGCCCTGTCCTCCGACACCGCAGAGAATAATGTCCTTTTTCATTGCTGCTGCTTTTTCTTCGCCTCCTTGAGATGCCTCCTGAGAGTCTGCATGCACTCCCTTCTGGGGATTATCACCGAGACTCCGTCATATTCAATTTCGTCCCTGATTATTTCTGTGATCTGCGGCATGTTCGCCGGAACAGGATCGACGACCCGTATGTGCCCGGGATCGACTCCGATTCCAGCACAGATGGCTTCATACCTTCCGGTGCCGGCACTGTCCTGTCCGCCTGTCATGCCTGTGGTCAGGTTGTCGGAGATGATGACAGTGATGTTGCTTCCGCAGATGACGGCATCCAGAAGCCCTGTCATCCCGCTATGGGTGAAGGTGGAGTCGCCGATTACTGCAACGGAAGGGAACAGTCCGGCATCGGACGCCCCTTTTGCCATCGTGATGGATGCTCCCATGTCCACGCAGCTGGAGAGGGATTTGAAAGGTGGCAGGGCTCCGAGGGTGTAACAGCCGATGTCTCCGAAGACCCGATGGCCCGGGTATTCCTCAAGAACTTTGTTCAGGGCAGTATAGACATCCCTGTGCCCGCACCCCTTGCAGAATTGCGGAGGCCGTGCGGCAATGTTGACGGCATTGTTGAATACTCTTGCTGAAGGCCTGCCGAGGGCCTTTGCAACGCAGTCCGGTGAGAGTTCTCCAGTCCTCGGCAGGTCGCCTGTCAGGCGGCCGCAGACCGGAATCCCTGACCGGATCAGGCCTTTTGCCTGCTTTTCCACTACAGGTTGGCCTTCTTCTATCACAAGAATGCGGTCGTTCCTTGACGCAAGTTCGCGGACAAGGTCTTCAGGAATGGGGTATTGGCTGATTTTGAGGATGTCATGTTCATCGGTGCCAACTTCCTTGACATAGTTGCAGGCAATTCCGCAGGCGATTATGCCGGTGCCACGCTTGCCGTCTGAAGTTTCCAACGAATTGAATACCGAGGTGGAAGATGCCTCTTCCAGCTTCGGTTGCTTTGCAATCAGTTCCGAGTATTTCCGTCTGGCGATTCCGGGAAGAAGCACCCAGCTGTCAGTGGAGGGGTTAAGCGGATTCTCCTGTCTTGCCGTTCCTTCGACTTCAACTGCTGCCCGGCTGTGGGCAAGCCTTGTGACTATCCTGACCATTACCGGAATCTTCAGGTTCTCGGACAGGTCGAAGGCTTTGGACATCATGTCGTAGGCTTCCTGCTGGTCGCTCGGCTCGAAGACAGGTATCATCGCGAATTCCGCATAGAAACGGCTGTCCTGTTCGTTCTGGGAGGAATGCATTGAGGGGTCGTCCGCCGCAAGCACGACCAGACCTCCGTTGACTCCGGTTATCGCGCTGTTGACAAAGGCGTCGGCGCAGACATTCATCCCGACGTGTTTCATGCAGACCAGGGCTCTTTTCCCGGCGTAGCTCATTCCGAGGGCTGCCTCCATCGCAGTCTTTTCATTGGTGCACCACTTGCACTTTACTCCTCTTGACCGTGCGAGCGGATCGGCCTGGATGAATTCGGTTATTTCCGTTGATGGTGTTCCGGGGTAGGCATAGACACCGCTCAGGCCGGCATGGATAGCCCCGGATGCGACGGCCTCGTCCCCGAGAAGAAGTAATCTGCTCATTTCCTGTTTTGTGTGGATTTGGTTCGTTTTACTGCACCAATATACGTATTTTTTGCCGGAATGCAAGTCTTCCTGTCCGGGAATATGCAAAAGACCGCCCGCATTACCTGCGAACGGTCTTTGAATATTCATTGTTTTCCCCTTTCTACTTGTAGAGGAAACGCTTGATGCTCATTTTTGGAGTCTTCTCGAACGGAGCATCAACAAATTCGATTCTGGTCAGCTTGCTGTAGGCAGGGACATGCTTGTTGACATTCTTCATTATGGACTCCGGCAGGGCCTCGACAGCAGCCTTGTCCATGCCTGATTTGGCTATCGCCTCATTGTCGGGATAGACAAGGGCGACAAGTTTTGAGGCGCGGTCAACCACAATGGACTCGATTACATAGTTTTGCGCATTGAGGACAGCCTCGATCTCCTCCGGGTAGATGTTCTGTCCGTTGGCCGAAAGGATCATGTTCTTGCTGCGGCCGCGGATTGTGATGTTGCCCTTGCTGTCCATCGTGCCGAGGTCTCCTGTGTGGAGGTATCCGTCGTCGGTGAATGCGTTGGCACTTGCCTCGGGATTGTTGAAGTAGCCGCTGCAGATGTTCGTACCCTTTGCCTGGATCTCGCCAGCAATGTGCTCAGGGTCCGGGGAATCGATTCGTACATCTGCTGAATCCACCTTCATGCCGCAGGAACCCTGGACATAGTTCCATGGTTCTGAATATGCCAGCAGAGGGGCTGCCTCGGTCATTCCGTAGCCGACGGTGTAAGGCAGCCCTATCTTGCGGAACACCTTCTCCACGTCCGGATTCAGCGCTGCACCGCCCATCACGAACTGGCAGACATTTCCTCCGAAGGTGGCCATCAGTTTCTTGCGGATCGCACCGTAGATCAGGTTGCTGATGCCCGGGATGGAAGTGGCAATCCTCATAGGAAGCTTCGAGAGCACCGGCTTGATTGAACTCTTGTAGATTTTTTCCATCACGAGCGGAACTGTGATGATGATGTACGGCTTGATTTCTCCTACAGCCTTCAGGAGGGTTGATGCGGCAGGCGCCTTTCCGAGATAGTGAACGTTGACTCCGCAGCATAAAGGATACAGGAATTCGAAGACCATACCGTAGATGTGGCCCATCGGGAGCATCGAGACGATGTGCTGGCCGACTCCGCAAGGAATCTTTCTGATAGCGAAATCAATCGAGGCGCTGAGGCATTCGTAACGGAGCATTACGCCCTTCGGGGCACTGGTGGTGCCGGAAGTGTAGTTGATGACAGCCAGATCCTTTTCGTTGCCGGTAGGGAAGTGTACGTCTTCTGCTGAATATCCCTTCGGATAGAGAGCCGACAACTCCGATTTGCGGGCGGCGTAGGCGTCTTCGATTTCCTTGTCCCTGGAGAACAGAAGCTCATAATCGGCATTGTTGATCACGCAGCGGATGTTCGGGACATCTTCCGGTTTCATCTTGTCCCAGATGGCCTTGTCTGCGAAAAGGACCAGGCTCTCCGAATGGGTGGTGAGAGTGGAGACGTTTTCCGGCAGGAACTCGCTCAGGAGCGGTACGATGACGGCCTCGTAGGTGTTGACCGCCAGGAAAGTGACAGCCCAGCGTGCACTGTTGGAGGCACAGATTGCAATCTTGTCTCCCTTCTTGATTCCGATGGCTTTGAAGAAGATGTGGAACTCCTCTATCGTTGTGGCAAGTTCACCGAAAGTGAAATCCTCGCCCTTATAGTTGCTGAGAGCCTTGGCACCCCAGTTGTTCTTGATGGTGCCTTGGAGTTGTTCGAGATAGTTGATCATGTTGTTATTTGTGATTGTTTATTGTCCAGTTCCGTCTATCCATCATGCAAATATAGGGAAGATTCCGGCGGAATGAAAACGCCTGTTGCCAAATCGCCACAAAACAGACTCAATTCGCCACTTTGTTCCGATTCCTGACAATCCTGAAGAATCTGTTCGGTATCCCGCTGACAAGGATGATTCCGAAAACTATGGCCAGGGTGATCTTGACAGCTGAGTAACCGGCGGTGAGCGCAGAGGCGAACTGGTCTGATGCAATGTAGTACGACATCCAGAACAGACCGCCTCCAGGCACCATCGGGAAAATTCCCGGAATCAGGAACAAGGTAGCGGGAGCTTTGAATATGTTGGCAAACAGCCGTGACAACACCGTAACCAGCATTGCTGCAATTACCGTTGAAAAAGTCATCCCGAGAGGGGTGAACCGGAAGAATGCCAGGTAGGCGAGCCAGCCGAGAGTCGCGCATATTCCTGCCTGGAGCCAATGTTTCCTTCTTACTCCGAACAGTACCGAAAAGCCTGCAGTTCCCACCAGGGCTGCAATTGCCTGGCAGGGGAAGGTGGCGGTAAGGCTGTCTGTGGCCGGGCCATGAAGAAGCTGCATCATCGAGCCTTCCAGCCAACTGTCTATCGTGAACCCAGTAACAACCCCGACTGCGATGCATAGGAATACCATCAGGGCATCCAGCAGCCTTGTCGTTCCTGCGAGATAGTCCTCATTGGCCAGGTCCTTGATGCCGTTGGTGAAAGGTACTCCCGGAATCAGGGGAATCAGCGAGCCGATTATCATGTTCCCGAGGCTTGTCCCGAAACCTAGACGGTGGAATACTATGCATAGGGTCGTTGCGAGAACGCTTCCGGCTATGTTCCCGACAATCTTCGACATGTGCGGGGAAGTGACGAAGCAGACAAACGTCCAGAGAAGCGCGCTGACGACGAAAGCGGCGGCAGCATCCAGGAGTCCGCCTCCGAATATTATGCAGAAGCCTGCAGAGCCCACTGCCGAACCGAGAATCTGGCCCGGGATTCCGGCTGACTTCATCTTCCTGACAGCCGAAAG
>JBJFDD010000329.1:0-5217 GCA_051889815.1 Candidatus Cryptobacteroides sp.
GATGCCGGTAAGACTTGAAAGCTTCAGGGTGTTGAACCAGCGGGAAGGCGGGAGGTAATGCACAGTCCTGCCCTGTGAGCTGGCCTTTTCAACAACTGCATCAAGGGCCTTGCACGGAGCGGTGGCGGAAACTCCGACCCCAGCTGCCAGGGAGGCAACCGAAGGCTGGGGACCCATCCAGATGATGTCACCTATCTCAACATCGTCTGCAAAGATTGTCTCCTGCGCCGAATCCAGGTCAATTACCGCGGCATAGTTGGGGATGTCAAGACCGAAATAATAAAGCCAGGATGATTCCTGACGGAACTTGTAGGCATTGTCCCAGTACTGGGCCGGAGCCTCCGAATTGCCGATGAACAGGGCTATTCCACGCGTGCCCTGGGGCACATCCCGGCTCATCTTTTCGAGCAGGGTCCTGCGCCTTGCGATGTAAACTTCCTTTGCGAACATTTTATTTCTCTGTTAGTCGGGGGCCGTCATATGGCCCAAACCCTACAAATATAGCAAAAATGCTTCTGCAGTGTCAGCATATTCATTGATAAATTGTCGCAAACTTTCTAATTTCGCGGAACCTTCATTGAAATCGTTCAAAAACTTTGAATATGAAACTGAAGAATCTTACCCTGGCAGTTTGCGCGACAGCAATCGCAGCATCTGCTCTCACCGGCTGCGGTCCGAAAGCCAACACCCTGACCTCGGCTGAAAAGGCTGACGGATGGCAGCTCCTCTTCGACGGCGAGACCCTCGACGGATGGAGGGACTACAACGGCGACTCCCTGACCGGCCCTTGGACTGTCATTGACGGAATGATCATGGCCGAAGGCAGCGGCAACGACGCCAACGGCTACATCGTCACCGACAAGGAATATGCGAATTTCCATCTCAAATGGGAATGGAAGATCAGCAAGGGCGGCAACAGCGGAATGATGTATCACGTGGTGGAGCGTCCGGGGTTCGATGTCCCTTACATCACCGGACCTGAGTACCAGCTCATCGACGACGAGAATTTCGCAGAGATGAACGACGGCTACCAACTCGAGCCTTGGCAGCGCTGCGCAGTGGACTATGCGATGTATGTACCTGATTTCGAGACCCGGAAGCTCAACCCTTACGGAGAGTGGAACGAGTCAGAAATCATCTTCGACAACGGCCACGTCACCTACATCCTCAACGGACAGGTCACAGTCGAGTTCGACGCGTGGAGCGAGGACTGGTTCGCCCGCAAGGCTTCGGGCAAGTGGGCCGGGTGCAGTGAATATGGAATGTCCCGCACCGGTCACATCTGCCTCCAGGACCACGGCTACCCTGCCTGGTTCCGCAACATCAAGATCAAGGAACTCCCGGCTCCGGAGCCTGTGGAGAAGGATCTTTTCAACGGCAAGGACCTGACCGGATGGATCGTCTACGGAACAGACCCATGGTACGTTGATGAAGAGGGCTGCCTGGTCTGCGAGAGCGGCACGGACAACACCTACGGCTACCTCGGCACGGCTGAGTACTACGACGATTTCGACCTCACCCTGGAGTTCCTGCAGGAGTCGGCTGGCAACTCGGGTGTTTTCGTCAGGTCAGTTGTCCCACACGGAGTGACCGTCAGCGGCTGGCAGGTCGAGGTGGCTCCTCCGGGATGCGACACCGGCGGAGTTTTCGAGTCCTACGGCCGCGGCTGGCTCTACCAGATTCCGGACGAGAAGGAGAACATCCTCAAGTACGGCGAGTGGAACACGATGAGAATCCGTCTTGAGGGCGACCGCCTTCAGTCCTGGCTCAACGGCGAACCGATGACCGACCTTCAGGACGGCAAGATCGGCAAGGGTCACGGCCGCATCTGCCTCCAGATCCACGATGGAGGCGGCATCAAGGTCCGCTGGAGAAACCTGCACATCAAGACGCTGTAGGGGAATCCATCAGAAGACTTATTCCCAGTTATGGGGCTGCATAAAAAGCCCCATACTTATCCTTGGAGCAAGTTTGTCAAAGCGATGAAGTCATCGACGCCGAGCCTTTCGGGGCGGAGGTCGAAGACCGGGTCCGAAGTGTCCACACCTGAGCCGGTCGAGGCGATGATTGGCTTTAGCGAGTTGCGGAGGGTCTTGCGGCGCTGGCCGAAGGAGGTCTTGACTACCATCCGGAAGAGCTTTTCGTCACAGCCGAGCTCCGTCCTGGTGTTCCTGGTCAGGCGGATTACAGCCGACTGGACTTTCGGGGGAGGATTGAAGGCACCGGAGCCCACCGTGAAAAGATATTCAATGTCATACCATGCCTGCAGGAAGACGCTGAGGATGCCGTAGGTCTTGGTCCCCGGCTTCTCGGCGATGCGCTCGGCGACCTCTTTCTGGATCATGCAGACCACCTCCGGAATCCTGTCGCGGTGCTCGAGAATCTTGAAGAAAATCTGGGAGGAGATGTTGTAGGGGAAGTTTCCTATGACTGAATATTCACCCTCGAAGAGCGTCCCCATATTCATTCTGAGGAAATCGCCCGCGACGAGGTTGTCCCCCAGTTCTGGGAAATGGGATCTGAGGTAAGCTACTGATTCGGTGTCGATTTCGACGGCCTTGAGGTTGGACCCGTGCCGCGGAAGCAGGTATTGGGTCAGGACACCCATCCCGGGGCCGACTTCCAGGACCTTTCCGCCCTCCAGGGCATCCACGATGGCTTTGGCTATGCTCTGGTCAGTGAGGAAATGCTGGCCGAGGGATTTCTTTGCACGTACTTCCATATTCAGTAGTCTAGTTTGTCTTCGGCTGCGAATATAGTGTTTTTATTCTATAATTTGTAACTTTGTGGATTCCCGGGACATCGGGACCAGATAATGGAATCGGAAAACAAAAAGAATATGTACAGGACTCACACCTGCGGAGAACTCCGCATTGAAAACGTCGGGCAGAACGTGACTCTTGCCGGATGGGTACAGAAGACTCGCAAGCTCGGAGGCATGACCTTCATCGACCTCCGCGACCGCTACGGCATCACACAGATGGTCGTCGAAGCAGACGCCGAAGAAGAACTTATCGCAACAGCGACTTCTCTCGGCAGGGAATATGTCATCCAGGTGACCGGCGAGGTCATCGAGCGCGAGAGCAAGAACCCCAAGATGCCGACCGGAGACATTGAAATCAAGGTAGGGAAAATCGTGGTTCTCAACAAGAGCGTCACTCCTCCTTTCACCATTGAGGACGAGAGCAACGGAGGCGAGGACATCCGCGCCAAGTACCGCTATCTTGACCTGCGCCGCGGACCGCTCCAGAGGGCTCTTGCCCTCCGTCACCGCCTCGCCCAGGAAATCCGCACCTACCTGGACGGGCAGGGATTCATGGAGATAGAGACACCGTACCTCATCAAATCGACACCGGAAGGAGCCCGCGACTTCGTCGTCCCTTCAAGGATGAATCCGGGACAGTTCTATGCCCTTCCGCAGTCGCCCCAGACCTTCAAACAGCTCCTTATGGTAGCTGGTTACGACCGTTACTTCCAGATTGTCAAGTGCTTCCGTGATGAAGACCTCAGGGCCGACCGTCAGCCGGAATTCACCCAGATCGACTGCGAGATGAGTTTCGTGGAGCAGGAGGATGTACTGAACACCTTCGAGGGCATGATGAGGCAGATGTTCAAGAATGCCGTCGGTGTGGAAATCCCGAACCCTCTCCCAAGGATGAGCTGGTACGATGCGATGGACAACTATGGTTCCGACAAGCCTGACATCCGTTTCGGGATGACAATCCACGAAATCACGGACAAGGTGCAGGGCTTCGGCTTCTCAGTGTTCGACAGCGTTGAATATGTCGGAGCAATCGCCGTTCCTGGCGCCGCATCCTACACCCGCAAGCAGATTGACGAACTCACCGAATGGGTCAAGCGTCCTCAGGTCGGCGCCAAGGGACTGGTCTATATCAAGATCAACGAGGACGGCACGGTCAAGTCCTCAATAGACAAGTTCTACACTCCGGAGCAGCTTCAGGCGATTGCCGGGGCAGCCGGAGCAAAGACCGGGGACATGGTCCTGGTCCTCTGCGGAGCAAAACGGAAGACCCAGACCATGCTCGGTGTCCTTCGCGTGGAGATGGGCAACCGTCTCGGTCTGCGCGACCCGAAGGTCTTCGCTCCTCTGTGGATTGTCGATTTCCCTCTCTTCGAGTGGGACGACGAGACACAGCGCTTCTACGCGATGCACCATCCTTTCACCGCCCCTAAACCGGAGCATCTCGAGTGGTACTATTCCGACAGGAAGGAGGACCTCGAGAGGGTCTGCGCCAACGCCTACGACTTCGTCCTCAATGGTACCGAGCTCGGCGGAGGCTCAATCAGGATCCATGAGGCAGGAATGCAGGAGAGGATGTTCGAAATCCTCGGAATCAGCAAGGAGGATGCAGAGTACAAGTTCGGATTTATCATCAACGCCTTCAAGTACGGTGCTCCGCCTCACGGTGGACTGGCCTTCGGTTTCGACCGTGTCTGCGCCCTCTTCGGCGGCCAGGAGACAATCCGCGACTTCATCGCCTTCCCTAAGAACAACCAGGGTCGCGATGTGATGATCGACTCCCCTGCCGAGATTGACCGGATCCAGCTCGACGAACTCAACCTCGACATCCGCCCGCTTCCGCAGAAATAGTTTGGGCCAGAGCATCGCCGCTAGGGGGTGCCGGAGTCAGGGTCTCGCGAACTCAGAGGTTCAGGTACCGCAGGGGTCAGGGTCTCTGAGGTTACAGATTCAGTGGGGACTTTGGCGGCACAGGGCTCAGATGTCCCAAATGTCTCAAAAGTCTCAGAGGCAAACCTCTAAAGAAACACACGTTGGAACAATAAGAAGCAGCCACTGACAAGCAATCAGCAGTCAGTGGCTTTTCGTTTCTTCCAATGGCATCTCTATGGAAGCAGATATATTCAAACCAGAATTCGAAGTCCCCAAAAGCAGCCCGGTGAATATGCCACCGAATCAGATAATTACAACCCCAGGGCTTCAAGCTCGTCTAGGCTCAGCCCCGTGCAGTTGGCGACAATGTCCGTGGAAACTCCATTCTGCAACAGTGCTCTTGCAGTCTTGACAGCGTTCTCCCTGGCGCCCTCTTGTCGACCCTCTGCCCGACCCTCTTGTCGACCTTCTTGTCGACCCTCTTCTCGACCCTCTGCCCGGCCTTGCTCAAGCCCCTGCTCCAATCCCCGGTTGAAGCAAATGCCCTGCTGATATTCAATATCCCTCTCGTTCATAATGTCCTT
>JBJFDD010000330.1:0-19290 GCA_051889815.1 Candidatus Cryptobacteroides sp.
GCCGCTTGATGACGGCAGAAGATGCTACAAGGCAATATCCGAATAAAGATTACGCATCCAAAAATGTTACGGTTGCAAAGATAGTCAATTATCTTGCAACCGCAGCAATTATTTTTTTACAGCTGTCCCGGGGGTTCCCTTCCGGAATCCTAGACTTCGATTGATGTCTTGAACTCGGAGAGGAAGCGCAGGTCGTTCTCGAAATAGTGACGCAGGTCGTTTACCTGCCACTTGAGCATCGCGATGCGCTCCAGTCCCATTCCGAAGGCGAAGCCGCTGTACTTCTTGCTGTCGATGCCGGAAGCCTCGAGGACATTCGGGTCAACCATTCCGCAGCCCATGATTTCGAGCCAGCCGGTACCCTTGCAGATGTTGCAGCCCTTGCCGTGGCAGATGTTGCAGCTCACGTCAATCTCGCTGGAAGGCTCGGTGAACGGGAAGTAGGACGGACGCATCCTGATCTGGGTCTCCGGACCGAACATCTCACGGGCGAACAGGAGGATGGCCTGCTTGAGGTCGGCGAAGGTCACATTCTCGTCGATGTACAGACCTTCGACCTGATGAAAGATGCAATGTGCGCGGGCGGAGATGGCCTCATTGCGGAACACCCTTCCCGGACAGATGACACGGATAGGAAGCTTCATGCTTTCCATCGCGCGTACCTGGACAGAAGAAGTGTGGGTCCTCAGCAGAAGAGGGTTCAGATGTCCAGCGGACACGAAGAATGTGTCCTGCATGTCCCTTGCCGGATGGTTGGCAGGGAAGTTCAGGGCCTCGAAGACGTGGTAGTCATCCTCGATCTCAGGACCCTCTGCCACATCGTACCCGAATTTCCTGAATATCTCGACAATCTCCTGGCGTACAATCGAAACAGGATGCCTGGACCCGAGTTCGAAAGGGGTGCCCGGCATTGAAAGGTCATCCTTGGAACCTTCGGAGGATTGCTCGCAGACCACTGTGGCCTTGAGCTCCTCGATCTTTGCGGCAGCTGCCTGTTTCAACTCGTTGATGGTACGTCCGAACTCTTTCTTGAGTTCAGGAGGGAAGGAGCGGAACTCCTCGAACAGGGCTGTGACCTCTCCCTTTTTCCCCAGAAGCCTTACCCTGGCCTCTTCAATTTCCTTTGCGCTGCTGCATTTCAGTTCCTTGATCTGTGCAAGCAGGTTATCGATTCTTTCTTTCATGTTCAGGTGTCGTTATTTCGATTCGGCGCGCGCCATTCTCTTGTCGCGGAACTTCTTGTCCCTTGCTGCGCCCATCTTGAGATATTTGTTCCACTGGGCCTCATTCAGCACCTTGCTGAAGGCCTGGTAGATCTTTTCGTTCCATTTGTCCTGGGTCCGGATATAGATGTCAGTGTTGGAAACCTTTGCGGAGGATAGACTGTTGAGTTCTTCCTGCATGGCCCTGAAGTCGTGGTTCAGGATGGAGTCCACGTAGAAGGTCTGCCAGGTCTCAAGTTTGAGTGAATTCTCGAAATTGCTGACCTGGGTCTGGATGAATTCGTCCAGTTTCTTCTCCGGGTCATCCTTCTTCTGGCCCGACTGGGCGGATGCCGTAAGGCATGCACCCGGGAGCAGGAGGCAGGCAAGGCAGAGAGCAAAGTTCTTGAACATATCCATTGTTAGTCGAAAAATTCGTATCTTTACAAAGTCGCAATCAAGCAAACAAAAATAATCAATATTCCATTAATCACAAAATGGCAAGAAAATCAATTCTCTGCGCACTCCTCATGATGTCCGTTTCAATGTTCCCCGGAAACGACATGAAGGCCTGCACCAACATCATCGTCACAAGGGGAGCCAGCAAGGACAACTCCTGCATCGTCTCCTACGCCGCTGACTCTCACGTCCTTTATGGAGAACTTTACTATCACCCGGCTGCCTCATGGCGCCCCGGCTCCCTTCTGGACATCACGGAATGGGACACGGCAAGGCCGATGGGCACGATAGCCCAGGTCCCTCACACCTTCAAGACTGTCGGCAACATGAACGAGCACCAGCTCATCATCGCTGAAACGACCTGGGGCGGCAGGGAGGAACTGCTGGATACCACCGCCGTGATGGACTACGGCTCCCTGATCTACGTCACCCTCCAGCGCGCGCGTACAGCCAGGGAGGCCATCAAGGTCATCGTCGACCTTGCCAATGAATATGGTTACGCTTCCGAAGGCGAGAGCTTCTCGATTGCCGACAAGGACGAAGCCTGGGTGATGGACCTCATCGGAAAGGGTGTGGATCTCAAAGACGGGAAGAATCTCCGCAAGGGACTCGTCTGGGTTGCCAGGAGAGTTCCGGACGGCTACATCTGCTCCCACGCCAACCAGGCAAGGATCACCACCTTCCCTCTTGACGACCCGGAGAACTGCCTCTATGCCCCGGATGTCATCTCATTCGCAAGGGAGATGGGCTTTTTCGAGGGTGCCGACGAGGAATTCGACTTCAGCGCCGCCTACTGTCCGTACGATTTCGGCACTGTCCGCGCCTGTGACGCAAGGACCTGGAGCGCATTCAACACCCTCTGCGACGGAGTCTTCACCTACGAGAAAGATGGTGTTACCGTCACTGAAAAGGCTTCCGACTACTACGACTACATCACCGGAGAAAACCTCGCCCACAGGATGCCTCTCTTTGTCAAGCCTGCCCGCAAACTCGGTGTGAAGGATGTGGCCGACATGATGAGGGACCACTTCGAGGGCACCCCCCTGGACATGACCACCGACATCGGAGCCGGCGGCAACGCCCTTCCTTACCGATGGAGGCCGATGGGCTTCTCCTACAATGGATGGAAGTACATCAACGAAAGGGCAATCGCCACCCAGCAGACCGGGTTCTGGTTCGTTGCCCAGGCACGCCACGACCTTCCGGACATGATCGGCGGCCTTCTCTGGTTCGGTACCGACGATGCTGCAACCTCCTATCTCACCCCGATATATTCAAACACCGACGCAGTCCCTGAATGCTTCAGGGAGGGGAACGGAAGCATGCTTGAATATTCATCCACCTCTTCCTTCTGGATCAACAACCGCGTCACGAACCATTGCTACAAGGCCTACAACATCATGGCTCCGACTGTCCGCGAGGCAATCGACGAGTTCGAGAACTCCCAGATTGAAGAGAAGGTGAAGGCGATGGATGCGGCTGCACTCGAGGTCTATAACAGCATCCTCCCGAAGGCCACTAAGAAGGCATCCTCTTCCAAGGACTTCTTCGCTCCGGTCAGGAAGATGCTCACTGAATATTCCGTCACCACTGCCCAGGACCAGTTCGATGCCTGGGTCGCCCTGGAACAGATGCTGATGGTCAAGTTCATCGACGGCAATGTCAAGGCGCAGGATGCCGACGGCAATTTCATCCACAGCAAGTATTCCGAGAGGATGCCTGCGGGACTTGTCCAGCCGGGCTACACCGACAAATGGAAGGAAGCCGTTGTCAGGGACCACGGCGATGTCATCCGTGAAAGGTAATCCCGACCGAATCTGCTGATGAACAAAAGGACAGGAGCGGTTCTCTGCGCTTTTTTTCTGGCAATGTCCTTGCCGGCCGGTGCCGACGAGGGCATGTGGCTTGTCGGTGACATCCATGGCCCGGTTGAGGGGCGGATGAGGGAAATGGGCCTGCAGCTGCCTGCCTCCCGGATCTACAATCCCGACAGTCCTGAGGCAACTCTCTCGGGCGGAGTTGTCGCGATGGGCTCCGGCTTCAGCGGAAGCCTGGTCTCGGATGGCGGTCTTGTGCTGACGAGCTATTCCTGTGCCTTTCCTTATGTCGCCCGGGCAAGTTCCACTGAAGAAGATTACCTTGAAAACGGTTTCTGGGCCTCCAGCCGGTCCCAGGAGCTTCCGGTGCCCGGGGAAACTGTCAGTTTCCTCAGGAAGATGCTTGATGTCACGGCTGAAGTAAAAGCCCTGAAGAAGGAACTGGGTTCCAAGGGCCAGACCTACGGCCCATCCACTCTGAAGGCAATCATGGAGAAGCGCTATGCGGACAGTGAACCCGGCCTGGAGCCACGCTTCAGTTCGGAGTTCTCCGGAGAGAGATGCTTCATCTCTTTCTGCAAGGTCTATACTGACGTCAGGCTGGTCGCCGCCCCTCCTTCCGGTATCGGCTGCTTCGGAGGTGGTGGAGCCAGCAGGCTCTGGCCTCACCACAGCTGTGACTTTGCCATATTCAGAATCTATGAGAACGGTTCCCCTGTCACGTGTGAGACTCCGCTGCCTATTTCCTCCAGGGGCTATTCCCCTTTCTCTTTCACCATGGTGCTCGGCTACCCTCTCAGGACAGGGCGGTTCGCGCCTTCCGGGTCTGTCCGGCTTGAGGAAGATGCCATCCTGCCTGCCCGCAACCCTGTCAGGGCCGGAAAAATAGCCATCCTGCGCAGATGGATGGCCGTCGATCCGCAGGTCCGCCACAAGTACTCTCCTCTCTACTATTCCCTCTGCCGCAGTTATGGCAACTCCGAAGGAACCGCCGATTGCTACCGGAGGTTCCGGACCTGTGAAACTTTGCAGGCGAGGGAGACCGGCCTGAAGGAGTGGATTGGCTCGGAGGACCTCTACGGAGCGATGTGGGGAACTGTCATCGATGATGTGAACGGGGCATATTCAAGCCTGAAGCGGATTGAAAAGGACAGGGCACTATGCTCCGAGATTCTTTCCGAGGGACTTCCTGTCGGGAAGTATCTGCTTCGTGCAGCTGCTTGCACAACCCGGGACGAAGCCCGTGAAATACTGTCCGAAGGCTTGCGCAGTACTGACAGCCGGGTAGAAAGGCAGTTGCTCGAGCTTCTTCTCAAAGAATTCTACACCGATTTCGACTCCTACTACTACGGAAGGTACCAAAGGAAGATCCAGAACCGGTTCGGCAATGACTTTGCGGCGATGGCGTCCTACCTTTGGGAGGGCAGCATCATCTCCTCCGGAATCGCCGCCGAGGGACTTAATGATGTGGCGGACCTGCTCGAAGACCCCCTGGTCAAGTTCCTGTCTGACATACCCGAAAGTGCATTCAGCAAGAGAATCCCGGCCAAAGGCGCCCCAGGGCAGGCGGAAGGCCTGAGGAATGAATATGAAAGGGCTCTCTACTGGATGAAACTCACTTCAGGGGAGGAACTGTATCCCGATGCCGATGCGACAATGAGACTCTCCTACGGCAAGGTCGCAGGCTACATGCCTTCCGACGGTATCATCTGCAACTGGTACTCTACCCCGCAGGGCTTCCTGGAGAGAGCCGACCGCCATGACCGTGACCTCCGCCTTGACCGCAAGACAGAGGCCTCTCTCGGCCGGTGCCGCTGGGGGAAATGGGGCTTCCAGCTGGAAGGCAGGGACAATTCGATGATTGTCAACTTCCTTTCCGACAACGATGTGGCTGAAGGTAATTCCGGCAGTCCCGTGCTGGACGAAAAAGGCGAGCTCATCGGAATTGTCTCTGATGGCAATTACGAATCGCTCGCCTCGAATGTTGCATATTCACCGGGCTACAGCATGTGCATCAACACTGACATCCGGTTCGTGATGTGGGTCCTCGACAAGTACGCAGGGATGAAGCGTCTGGTCAAGGAGATGGAATTCTCCCGTTAGCAGGACTTTCCTTCCTTCTTGTCTTTCAGTTCAATCCGGCCTTCGGCGGCATCGACTTCTATGACCGAATCCTTGTGGACCGTGCCGGAGAGGATGGCCTTTGCCAGAAGGTTCACAAGCTCCCTCTGGAGCACCCTTTTCACCGGACGCGCACCATAGGCCGGGTCGTAGCCTGCAGTGACCATGAAGTCCTCGAAAGCCTGGGTGAATTCTATCGTGACTCCTTCTTCTGTGAGTTTGTCCTTGAGGATGTCCATCTGGATGTGGAGGATGTCACGTATGTCGTTCTGGGTCAGGGGCTCGAACATGATGATTTCATCGATCCTGTTGAGGAACTCCGGACGGACGATGTTCTTCAGTTCGTCAATGACCTTTTCCCTGCACTCGTCGAGCATCTCCCGTCTCCGGGCAATGGCACTTCTCTCCTCTGAAGGGTCAGCGCCAGGCCGGCCGACTTGCGGCATCCTGTCCATGTAGGACTGGATGATTCCGGAACCGGCATTGGAGGTCATGATGAGGATGGTGTTCTTGAAGTCCACCGTGCGGCCCTTGTTGTCGGTCAGGCGGCCGTCGTCCAGAACCTGCAGCAGCACATTGAACACATCCGGATGAGCCTTCTCGATTTCGTCCAGAAGGATTACTGAATATGGTTTCCTCCTGACCGCCTCGGTCAGCTGTCCACCCTCGTCGTAACCTACGTATCCCGGAGGCGCGCCGACAAGACGGCTGACAGTGTGTCTCTCCTGGTACTCGCTCATGTCGATTCGGGTCATCATGTTCTCATCGTTGAAGAGGAACTCCGCAAGAGCCTTTGCAAGTTCGGTCTTGCCCACACCGGTCGTACCCATGAAGAGGAAAGAACCGATAGGCCTCTTCTCGTTGGAGAGTCCGGCACGGCTCCTGCGCACCGCATCGGCCACGGCCTGGATGGCCTGGTCCTGCCCCACGACCCTCTTGTGCAGGGTCTCCTCAATCCGGAGAAGCTTTTCCTTTTCGCTTTCCAGCATCTTCTGGACAGGAATTCCGGTCCATTTTGCCACAACCTCTGCGATGTCCTGGGGAGTAACCGCTTCGGTCACTATCGGATCCTCGATTCCGGCCTGTCGGGCAGACAGTTCATCAATCGTCTTCTGGATCCGGGCCATCTTGCCGTACCTGATTTCGGCAACCTTGCCGTAGTCACCGCTCCTTTCTGCCGATTCCGCCTGGATCCTGTAGTCCTCCATGCTCTGGCGGGCCTCCTGGAGACCGGAAAGGATTTCCTTTTCTTCGTTCCACTTCTTCATCAGGACATCCCTCCTGGAGCGCCTGTCGTTGAGTTCAGTGTCAATCTTCTCAGTCTTGAGGGACACTCCTTCGCGCTTGACGGCCTCCTTTTCAATCTCCAGCTGACGGATTTCGCTGTCGAGCTGTGCAATCGGTTCCGGCACGGAGTTCATCTCCAGGCGGAGTTTGGAAGCAGCCTCGTCCACAAGGTCAATCGCCTTGTCCGGGAGGAAACGGTTGGTGATGTACCTGTGCGAAAGATTGACTGCGGCGATGAGGGCATCGTCTTCGATCTTCACCTTGTGGTGGTTTTCGTACCTTTCCTTGAGGCCTCTCATTATGGCGATTGATTCAGACGGCGAAGGTTCGTCAACCATCACCATCTGGAACCTCCTCTCAAGAGCCTTGTCGGTCTCGAAATATTTCTGGTACTCGTCCAGGGTTGTGGAACCGATGGTCCTGAGCTCACCCCTTGCAAGTGCAGGCTTCAGGATGTTCGACGCATCCATGGCCCCGGAAGAACGGCCTGCGCCCACCAGTGTGTGAATCTCGTCGATGAAGAGGATAATCTCTCCGTCGCTGTCCACCACTTCCTTGACGACAGCCTTCAGACGCTCCTCGAATTCACCCTGGTATTTTGCCCCGGCAATCAGTGCGCCCATGTCCAATGAATATATCTTCCTGCTCTTGAGGTTCTCCGGCACGTCTCCGTCCACAATCTTGCGGGCGATGCCTTCGGATATTGCAGTCTTGCCCACACCCGGTTCTCCGACCAGGATAGGGTTGTTCTTGGTCCTTCTGCTGAGAATCTGGAGGACCCTTCTTATTTCTTCATCCCTGCCGATGACAGGATCCAGCTTGCCCTGTGCAGCCCTTTCGTTGAGGTTGACTGCAAACTTCTCAAGGTACTGGACTGATGATGTTCCATTCTTGTTTTCCATAATCTTTTCAGCGTTTCAAGTTTTCAAGTTATTCTCAATTGTCAAATGCCGACCGGCCCTCTGCCTGGGGACAAAAAAACGTCCGGCCTTGTCGGTCGGACGCTATAGGGTCAAAATATGTTCCGTCCCCTTACGGCTGACAAATTGTCAGTCCGGTAATGGACGCAATCTGGAGACTATTTGTTAGGAGTCTCAGTTGCAGGAGCCTCTGTTGCCGAAGCATCTGTAGCAGGGGCTGCTGACTCGACAGGAGCCGAAGGGAATTCCGGTGCAGCTACCTCAACCTTGTCGGTGATGTCGATTTCGGTGGCACCTTTGCGGGTGGTCAGGATGGAAGTCACTACTGAAACCACAAGGATGAAGGTTACAAGAATCCAGGAAGTCTTCTCAAGGATGTCGGCAGTCTGCCTGACACCGAGAGTCTGGTTTGCAGAAATGAAATTGCTGGCCATTCCCTCGCCCTTTCCGTTCTGGAGAAGAACGACGATGCACAGGAGGATTGCTGCAATTACAATAAGAATTGTGAGAGCAATAAAAATTGTGGACATATTTATTTCTTTTTATTTCAGTTTCCTGATTGTGTCACACCCGCGTCAATGTACTCTTCGGGCTGCATTTTTTCAATAAGGGATGCAAAGTAAGCACTTTTTTCCGGATATCGCAAGGCTAATCTCGAATAAATCTTCTTTGCCTCAGCAAAATAGCCTTGTTCGGCATAAATCTGCGCAAGTGTTTCGGTGCAGAATCCCAGTTCCGGGTCCTGCCAGGCCCTTGTGTCGGAATCCTCTGAACGCGCAGCCTTGAAATTCGCAAAGAAGTTGTCCTCATCCCTCCGGACTGCCTCATATTCCTCCAGGCTGAAGAAGTCTCCGCCGGCAGGGCGTACTGTCCTGCGGTATTCCTGGGCATAAGGGAGGGATGGGAAGCGCATGCCGCTGTCTTTCACCGGGCTGTCTTTCACCCGCGTAGGGTGGTCCGGCTCGGCCATTTCCCCGCGCCCTTCAGGTGCCGAAGCGGCGATGTACCTCTTCAGGAGAGTCGAAAGGTCCTTGTCCGAATAGTCGTTCCCGGCCGCTGAACGCATTATCCTGAACACCTTGGAACGGCAGGGAACGTACATCGCGGCATCTGAATATTGTTCCAGGCCCCAGTCGCTTCCGCTCATCGATGCCATCCTTGCGCACAGTTCCAGACGGGCTGCCGAGAACCAGGGGTAGTGCTGCACGACCCCTGCAAGTTCATCCATATTCAATTCCGAGAGTCTGATCATTGTCTTTACCACTGTGCCACGCAGGCGTTGAACATGTCCTCGACCAGTTTCTCGACGATTTCATCGCAGAGGGAGGCCTCCACGGCATCCAGCGAATTCGTCGAATCATAATCTGAATATGCCGAAAAACTCTTCTCGACATCCTCCTCGGGATGCTTCCGGTTGGTGAATTTGAGTTTCACCGAGACAGTAAGCCTGTTCTGGGCTGCCACTTCATTTGCTGTGACTGAGGCGGCGCGCACTTCGTAGCCGGTGACATCGGCCTCGATTTCGAGGTCTCCGTCCATCTCGACTTCCTCAAGTTTGGTCATCTTCTTGAATTTGTCCTTCATCGCCTCTGTCAGCTGGTTGGCTAGGGTCGGATTGACTTTCAGGGCCTTGTAGCCGAAGTAGTTGATGGTGACAGTGTGCACGTCAGGGTCGATGGATGTCCCGGAAAATGAATATTTGACGAAACCGCAGCCGTTCATCAGGACAGCGCAGCAAATGAGGGTGAAGGTGGCGAGGAGACGATGTTTCATGTTCATTTGTCTTGCTTTTCCGGGTTGCACTCTATTTTGTACTTCTCGAGCCAGCGGTAGAGGGTCCTTTCCGAGATGCCGACTTCTTCGGCCGCGAGTTTCCTGTTGCCACCATGCTTTTCCAGGGCCTTCAGGACGATGGCGATGTTGGATTTTGCGATTGAAAGCTCCCTTTCCTCCGTCTTCTGTTCTCCGCTTGCTTCCTCCGTTCGGTATTCGCTCCTGATGTCCACATTGCGGCTGATCTCAATCGGATTGACAGGGATGCCCTGTCCCTGCCACTCGGCTTCGTCATTGTCGATAGAAGCACTCTTGAGGGCTTTCCCCGGGACGGGAACAGAATTCAGGCGTGACTTGAGGTCGTCGATTTCTTTCTTGAGGTCGAGTATCGCCTTGATGATCATCTGCTTGTCCGAATCGTTGAATGAACTTCCGGCATTGTCGGAAGCTGCCACCGGAAGCATGCTCCCGTCTTCTTTCGGCATGTACCGGCGCAGGGTCTCTACATCGATGACGCACCTTTGCGAGGTAGTTGTGGCAGGTTTGGACTCCAGGGCTGTGACAGCTTCCGCAACGTTCTTGAGCTGGCGGATGTTGCCCGGCCAGCGGTAGTTGATGAGAAGATCGATGGCCTCATTGGCAAGGCTGATCTTGTTGAGCTTCCATTTTTCGGCGAAATCCGAAGAGAACTTCCTGAACAGCATGTAGATGTCATCCTTCCTTTCGCGCAGTGAAGGCATGCTGATCTGTACTGCGTTGAGCCTGTAGTAGAGGTCTTCGCGGAACTTTCCCTTGCTGACCGCATGCTGGAGGTTGACGTTCGTTGCAGCAATGACGCGTACGTTTGTCTTCTGTACCTTCGAAGAGCCTACCTTGACGAATTCTCCGCTCTGGAGCACCCTGAGCAGCTTGGCCTGGGAGGCGAGGGGAAGTTCCCCGATTTCGTCAAGGAACAGGGTTCCTCCGTCATATTCCTCGAAGTAACCCTTCCTGGTCTCGATTGCTCCCGTGAAGGAGCCTTTCTCGTGTCCGAAAAGCTCGGCGTCAATCGTCCCTTCTGGGATTGCTCCGCAGTTCAGGGCGAAATACTTGGCATTCTTCCTGGAGCTGTATCTGTGTATGATGTTCGGAATGTTCTCCTTGCCGACGCCGCTCTCACCCGTGACAAGGACGGCAAGATCTGTCGGGGCAATGGCCACAGCCATCTCCAGCGCCCTGTTGAGGGCGGAATCATTGCCTATTATGTCGAACTGGTTCTTTATTCTCTGCAGTTCCTGAGTGTCCATATTCAGTTTAATCTACATTCGTTTGTTACAAAGTTATAAAAAAATGCTATATTTGTTCAATTGTATCCACTAATGGTGGATAAAGGCAAAAATTTGGATATTCAACGTTAATTCTTAATATTCAATGAACAAGACAATCAAACTTTTGGCTGTTGCGGGACTCTGTCTTTCCGCAGTGGCTTGTTCTTCTGCAAAGAAGATGGTTGACCTCGCTGACAATGTGGTTGTTACCTGCAATCCTTCTGTCCTCGAGTGCGTGGCAGGCAACATTGATCCTGTCCTTACAGTAACCTATCCTGCCAACTACTTCAATCCGAAGGCAACTCTTGCCGTCACCCCTGTCATCATTTATGGCAACCGCGAGCAGGCCATCGAGCCTGTAATGTTCCAGGGTGAGAAAGTCAAGGACAACTACAAGACCGTGGCCAAGGCCGGCGCCACCCTTTCCCAGAAGCTTCACTTCACCTACGAAGAGGGGATGGAGCAGTGCCAGCTCGTTCTCCGTTCTACCGTAAAACTCAAGAAGAAGTCATACAAGCTCCCTACCAGGAAGGTTGCAGACGGACTCAACACCACCTACATGCTTGTGGACGGTGGCGGAAAGGCTCCTCTGAAGGCTGACGGCTACAAGGCAATTCTCCAGCAGACCGCAGAAGGCCAGATCATGTACCGGATCAACTCTGCTGACGTACAGTCCAAGCAGCTGACCGGTGCTTCGATCCAGAACTTCAAGGCCGCTCTCGATGAGATCAAGAACAACGAGAGAAAGACCCTTGTCGGTACCGAGGTAGTTGCTTATGCTTCCCCTGACGGCGGCGAGAAACTCAATGACAAGCTTTCCGACCAGCGCTCAAAGTCTGCTGACAAGGCCTGGGACAAGGTTATGAAGAATGTCGATGTCGCAGACCCTACCGTCAAGAGTGTCGGCCAGGACTGGGAAGGCTTCCAGGAGCTCGTCCAGAATTCTGACATCGAGGACAAGGACCTCATCCTCAGAGTCCTTTCAATGTACAGCGATCCTGCTGTCCGTGAGAGCGAGATCAAGAACATGTCTTCAATCTACACAGACCTCAAGAGCGATGTCCTTCCTGAACTCCGCCGTGCACGCTTCATCGCAAACGTCGAGTTCAAGAACTACACCGCCGAGGAGCTCCTCGAGATGATTGACAACAACAGCGACATCCTCGACGAGCCGGCTCTTCTCCACTCTGCAACCCTCGTCAAGGATCTTGACACCAAGGTAAGGCTCTACAACCAGGCAATCAAGAAGTTCGATTCCGACGCTGCAAGGTTCAACCTCGCAGTGACCCTCATGGATTCCGGTGACCTCAAGGGTGCCGAGAAGGCTTTCGCCGAGGTTGAGAACAGGGACAGCGACTACCAGAATGCCCTTGGTGTCCTTGCACTCCGCAACGGTGACTTCAAGTCAGCTGCCGCTTACTTCAAGAAGGCCGGCACCGCTGTCTCAAAGGCCAACCGTGGTGTCCTTGACATCCTCAGCGGTGACTATGAGTCAGCTGCCGAGAATCTCGAAGATGCTCCTGGCTGCTGCCGCAACACTGTTCTTGCCTACATCCTGAGCAACCAGCTTGACAAGGCTTCCGCAGCCATCACCTGCGACGACGCATATTCAAACTACCTCCGCGCCATCATCGCTGCCCGCCAGGGCAAGAAGGCCGAGGTCAAGGCTGCTCTTGACAAGGTTGCCAAGCTTGACAAGGAACTTGCCGCAAGGGCTGCCAAGGACGTCGAGTTCGCCGAGTACTACAAGTAAGCACAACACTTCACGAGTATTGAATAAGCCGGCTGGGGAATCCCTTCAGCCGGCTTTTTCCGTATGCGCATGGTCAGCTTATCGCTCAGGGAACCGGTTCTGCCGGATCCGGATACCGCTGACTGTCGAAAGTCCCGCCCCGATACCCCTTGACCCTGTCAATAATCCTTCCGGATTCGGAAGACTGCCGGACGTTTGTTCCGGGCTCAGTTCCGGTTGAGGCTCCTGCCGGTTCACAATCTTTTTTTAGTCAAAAGGTTGATTAATCGGATTATTTTCGTATCTTTGTCATCCGACATTACTGGAAGGTTTGACAAAACCATTCAGCGACACCGACTGGAGAGGTGGGTGAGTGGCTGAAACCACCGGTTTGCTAAACCGACGTACGGGTCATTCCGTACCACGAGTTCGAATCTCGTCCTCTCCGCAAAAATCCCCGCAGAGCACATTCTGCGGGGATTTTTTGTCGAAATTGAACAGGCTATTGTTTCTCCAGACGCAGGCAGGCCCATCCGTTGCTGCTGCACGATGAAAGCAGGGAAAAGCCACAGTCCTGCGCGGCAGAGACAATCTCTCCGGCATCACTTTCATAGAAGCCGCTCAGCAACAACCGTCCGCCAGGGCGGACCGCTGCCCGGTACCGCGGCAGGTCGGAGATGATGATGTTCTTGTGAATATTCGCAAGCAAGACATCATAGGCATCAACCTGCAAGGCTGATGCATCGGAACAGACCACCTCGAAATCCAGTCCGTTCAGCCGGATGTTTCCCATGGCCGAGCGCACTGCTGTGGCATCGATGTCCACAGCGGATGTGGCCGCCGCCCCAAGTTTCGCAGCCAGAATTGCAAGTACGGCCGTTCCGCACCCCAGGTCCATCACCGACTTCCCGGCAATCTCGTCCCTGTGCTCCTGCATGGTCTTCATCATCATGCAGGTCGTGTCGTGGTGACCGGTACCGAAAGCCATCTTCGGGTCAAGGAAAATCGTGATTCCATGACCATCGCCCCCGGCTACCTCATTCCCGGCAGGAACTACCCTGGCTTGGCCGACCTCGATGGGCGTAAACCCCGTCTTCTCCCACTGCTCGTTCCAGTTCTCGGCCTCCATCTTCCGGACACTCCATTCTCCTTTGAACCACGGGATGCCGCCCAGGACATCCTCAAGGGCATTCACGTCAAAGAGAGATGCCTGAATATAGCACCGCAGCACAGGCTCATCCCCTTCCTCAAACTGAAAGGAATCAAAACCCAGGTCGACCACCAGTGCCTCCAGGATTTCGGCCTGTTCCTCACTTTCGACCTTCAGCTCGACCTCGCAATAGTCCTGACTGTCCATTGTCATTGAATATCTGTTTGTTTCATGAAATTCCGTCTCTATTCCAAGGTCCGGCTGGCAATCCCTCCGAAACAGCCGATTCCGTCCACGATGTTGTTGTGTATGCAGACCGGTTCCCCGAAGACTTCACTGAGACCGTTCATGTTCCAATATGCTTCAAGGGACTTGACGTACTTGTAAAGATCTTCCGAATAGCTGCTGACCGAAATGCTCAGGGTCCCGAGATTGGAGATGAACTCTTCCTCATCCCCGCCGATTGCCTCCGGGATGACCTCATTCCCTCCCGGGGGATTGTCCCCGGTGTAGATCAACGAGCTGGCCACTTGGTAGTCTTCAACCCAGAAATCGATGATCCTGTCCCCGCTTCCCAGCATCCCTTCATCGACAACCATCCGTTCGACACTGATCTCGTTGTTCCCTTCGAGCATATCTTCGATGTTGTCCGAGTCCAGGAATGCCACATCTGAGGTCAGTGTCCGGCAGTCGGAAACAACCCCGTACTCATCTGTCGAATAAATCCTGAACTGATAGTACTCCTTACGTTCGGGATGATCCTTGACCTTGATCTTGAAATGCCGGGCAACTGTCCGGAAGGCTTCCTGCTGTTCCAGGACTTTTGAGTATCTTGAGACAATCTCGAAGTCCGGCCTGCAGGGCACTTCGGTCCTGGACCTCACGACGGGGAATCCTCCGTACGAAGCGCTGACGCTGACCTCTTCTCCCTCCCGGACTTCCAGCCAGCCGGCATACATGCCCGGATTACCATCCACTTCGGTCAGCTGCATGGTCCTGTCCCGGGTCTGGACAGTTACGGAAGCCCCGCTGAGTCTTCTTCTGTCATAGCCGTCGTCTTTGGCAAGGAAGAATTTGGAACCACCGACAGTGACTGCGATTCGGGCAGAGTCCGGGTTGACCGTTGAGAAGACAACAAGCTTTTCGCCTGAATACTTCCCGTTGAATTCAATCTCTTCTTCGCAGGAAACTGCGGCCGCTGAGGCAATGAAAAGCGCCAGCAGGCTTGCTGCCATGTTCTGTATTTTCATGTTCATCAGAATTTCAGGGTGTAGGTGACTGTCGGGATGATAGGGAAAATGGAAACCTTCGTCAGGACAGGATAGGTTTCATACCCCCCGTCCGGAAGGTTCTCATAGTGGGAGCCTACCATTATCATGAAAGGATTCTTGTAGTTGTAGACATTGTAGATGCTCAGGTTCCAGACCGAGGTCGTCCGGTTGCGTTTGCCCGGGCGGTAGAAGTTCATTCCGATGTCCATCCTGTTGTACATGGGCATCCTGTAGTTGTTCCTGTTCGGAGCATAGCTTACCCAGGAAAACATGCTGTTTGTCCCCGGAATATGCTCGGCGTAGAATTCGTCGTAGCCAAGGGTGCCGCAGTTGCCTGAGGCCAGCACGAAAGTGGCGCTCAGGTCGAACTTCTTCGAGAATGCATGGGTCACGGTGGCGCTCAGGTCGTGACGCCTGTCGTACTTTGCCGGGAATGGATTGCCGTTGTTGATTTCCATTCCTTCCCGGTCGAACTTGCGCATCGACTTGGCCCAGGTGTAGCCGATCCAGCCGGTGGTCTTGCCGATTTTTTTCTGCACCATGAACTCGACTCCATAGGCCCAGCCTGTTCCCATGCAGACTTTGTTCTCCCAGCCTGTCGCCATTCCGAGATAGGTGGCTCCGTCTTTATATTCAAGGACATTGTCCATCGATTTGTAATAGCCTTCGATTGAGAATTCGTACTTGCCCGGGTCGTAGAAGAAGCCTGCGGCGCTCTGGCGCGAGCGCATTGGCCTGATGCGCGAGGTGACCGGCACCCAGAGGTCGGAAGGCATGCTCAGGTTGCTGTTGCATAGAAGATGAATATACTGGCTCATCTCGCTGTAGGATGCCTTGAATGACACGTTGTCGCTCAGGAGTGCCCGCACACCAAGGCGCGGCTCGGCAGAAAGGTATGTTTTGCCTGTAACCCTGTAGGCTGAGAACCTTCCTCCAAGATTCAGCTTCAGCCAGGGCAGGATGGACCAGTTGTCTTCAATGAATATTCCGCCTTCCGTCGTGGAGAGGGCCTTGTCGCCCACCTGCCGCTCGATGTCAATGTTGTCTTCGGGATAATCTGGACTGGTCATCTTCTGCAGGTAGCTGGCCACTCCGGGCTTGAAACTGTGCAGGGTGATGATTCCTCCGAATTTGACGTCGTGTCTCGGGTCCGGGCGCCAGTCGAAATCAGCCGTTGCGGAAATGTCGTTGATCAGGGAATTGTAGCCCACGTTGGCCTTGACGTTGATGACATCCTTTTCAACCTTGCCGGAAATGGTGCTTTCGTGGTCTTCGAAACCTGCCCCGATTGTGTTCCTGTACTGCGTGTAGCTGACTGCCGAGGACAGATAGAGCCGTGGGGAAATCTCGTGGTACCAGCGGAGGGAGGTCACCATATTCCCCCATTTCCACCTGAATTTCGCATTGGTCAGGCTGTAGTCCTTTTCTCCGGTGTCAACCCTGGTCCCGTCTGGCCTGGTGTTGATGATACTGCTGCAGTAGGAATCCTCCATGCTGACCTTGGCCTTGTCGTCCCCGCAATAGAAACTCAGGGAGAGCCGGTCGCCGCCGTTGAACTTGTGGGTGACCTTTGCGTTGAGGTCGTAGAAATTGTAGCCTCCGCCCATTTTCTGGTAGTTCATCTCATCATCTTTCAACCGCTTGTTTTCGTAGTACAGGGCAGGTTTCAGGAGCAAGTCCATGTAGGTCCTGCGGGCGGAGATGTTGAAGGTTGTCTTTCCTTTGACTATCGGGCCTTCCAGGTTGAATTTCGAAGAGATAAGGCCTATTGATGCGCTGCCGGTTATCCGGTTGTCGTTGCCGTCGTTCATCCTGACATCCAGGACGCTCGAGAGATGTCCGCCGAACCGTGCCGGGAAATTGCCTTTGTAGAGAGTGACGCTCTTCAGTGCGTCCGCATTGAAGACCGAAAAAAATCCGAACAGGTGGTTGACATTGTAGAGAGGGACTCCGTCCATCAGCAGGAGGTTCTCGTCTGCCCCTCCGCCGCGGACATACAGCCCTGCAGTGCCTTCCGTGCCGGATTGCACGCCGGGCAGCAGCTGTATAGCCTTGATGACATCGACTTCTCCTCCGATTGCCGGGATGGTCTTGATCTGCATCACGGGGATCTCGATGGCGCTCATCTGCGAAGATCTTGCCCCGGTGGTTCCGGAACTGGCGGTGACTGTGGCTTCCGTCAGGGTGGACGCCGACTCGACGATGCTGACATCCAGTTTAAGGTCGCCGGAGAGGTCAGCCTCGACAACCTTTTCTTCATAGCCGAGATAAACGAACCTCAGGGTTTTCCTGCCCTGTTCGAGGGAGATGCTGTAGTAGCCTGAATTGCCGGTTGTCGTACCGAGCGAGCTTCCGTCGTCGATGACGGCAACTCCTATAAGAGGCTCTCCGGATACAGAATCCGTAACATAGCCGCTGATGGTGTGCTTCTGGGCTTGTGCGAAGATGCTGCAGGAGAGAAGTGCCGTTGCCAGCATCAGTTTGCTGATATTCATTGTTTGGTCTTGTTTGGGTTTTTCGGCCTTGTTGGGTACAAAGTTACATCATCAAATCGCGATTGTGGCTATTTCTTGCATAAGAAACGGAAATAATCGCACATAAACGTTAAATTTGCAGTGTTACGTTCAGGAATTACCCCTTTGGGCAAGTTTTGCAAGACAGACAAGAGGGGGCAGGTACAAGACAGACAAGTCATAACAAGGTACATCATGGCATCAAAAGTTTATTTCACAGACCTGCGCACCGGTCCGGGCAACAACCTTCTCGTCAAACTCGGGAATCTGGTGAAGGCAGCCGGCATGGAAACAATTGACTTCAAGGACAAGTTCGTGGCGGTCAAAATCCATTTCGGTGAATATGGCAACATGGCCTACATCCGTCCCAATTATGCTGCTGTCATCGTCAGGATGATCCGGGAACTTGGTGGAAAGCCTTTCCTGACAGATGCCAACACTTTGTACAGCGGGAGCCGTTCCGATGCTGTCGGTCATCTGCACACGGCAATGGTCAATGGCTTCAACCCTATTGCGACCGGTTGCGATGTGATTATCGCCGACGGCCTTCGGGGCAACGACGAGAGAATCATAGATGTCGGAGGCAAGTACTGTCCATCTCCGAAAATCGGTGCCGCCATCGCAGAGGCTGACATAGTCATAAGCATGAACCATTTCAAGGGACACGAACAGGCCGGCTTCGGGGGTGCGGTCAAAAACCTTGGTATGGGTTCGGGCTCGGTTGCCGGCAAGAGGGAGATGCACGCAACAGCCCAGCCTGTCATCAACACCGCCAACTGCACGGGCTGCGGGATTTGTGAGAAGCATTGTGCCCATGATGCCGTCCATGTGGTCGACGGCAAGGCAGTGATAAGCCTGGACAAGTGTGTCGGCTGCGGCCAGTGCGTCGCAATGTGCAAGAGGGGAGGTGCAGTGATGGGCAGCACCGAGAGCTGCGACATCCTCAATTACAAGATTGATGAATATGCCAAAGCGGTCCTGAAGGACAAACCGAATTTCCACATCTCCTTCATCATGAATGTGAGTCCGGAGTGCGACTGCTGGGGCCACAACGATGCCGCCATTGTTCCGGACCTGGGCATGGCAGCAAGCTTCGATCCCGTGGCTCTTGACCGAGCCTGCGCCGACCTGGTCAACGCCGCCCCAATCCTCCACACCAGCAACGAACTGGCCGACAAGGAGGCTACCTGCTGCTCTTCCGGGCATGGTTCTTCCGGTCAATCCTCTGCCGACCATGGCCACTGCACTGGAACCGACAAGTTCAATCTTCTCCACCCCGACACCAACTGGTCCAACGGCCTGCTCTACGCCGAGCAGATTGGCTTGGGTTCCAATGACTACACCCTAATCCGGGTCTGAGTCAGGGTTGGGATTCGGGCCTGGTTCTGGTGTCATCTCCTGGTGCCGTTGTCTGGTGCTTATGCCTGTGCCCTGGACTAGCCTCTTAGCCAGTACCTCTGGTTGGCGCTCCGTCAGTTACTTTACAGGTTGTTCTACAGGCACCAATCCAGTTTCTGCCACGTTTCCACCCGACCAATCTCCCCCAGCTACGGTCACCTATTTTACAAACACCTCAGAGGCATCTCCTCGTGCCAGTGTGGCTTTGGGAAGGGTATTTCTCGTTTTTTATTCGGTCGATAGGGCGTTTTGGTTGTTGCTTTTGGGAGGGGTCTTTTGTCAGTGGTGGCAGGGTGAGCATGGCCTGGTTCCGTCGGAACAAGTTCCGACTCCATCCTTC
>JBJFDD010000331.1:0-5196 GCA_051889815.1 Candidatus Cryptobacteroides sp.
GTTCCTGATGTTCCTGATGAATGAATCACTCTTTCTTGCTATCTTTGCATAAAACGGCACCCAAATGAAAAGAATCTCCCTGGTCATACCGCTGTACAAAGTCGAAGCCTACCTCGACAGATGCCTGGACACCTGCCTGGACCAGGATATTCCCGAAGACGAGTATGAAATCATTGCTGTCGACGACCAGTCCCCGGACTCAAGCGCGGAGATGGCAGAAGCCGCTGCCGTAAAGCATCCCTGCATCAGGGTCCTCAGGCAGGAACATGCCGGTCTGTCCGCCGCCCGCAACCTGGGACTTGCAAATGCCGTGGGCAACTATGTCTGGTTCATCGACTCGGATGACTGGATTGAGGAAAACTGCCTGGGAGGGATTCTCCGGGCCGCCGAGAGCCTGGAACTGGACATCCTGCGAATAGCTGCGGCTGATGTGTCGGCAGACGGCAGGCGGAAACGATTCAGCATTCCGGAGACAGGAGTTGTTGCCGGACGCACCCTCATCGATGAAGGAAAGATGCAGATCTGCGTACCTTTTTCAATATTCAGGAGAGAATTCCTCACCGACTGCGGGCTTTCCTTCATGGAAGGAATATTCCACGAGGATGCTGAGTTTTCTCCCCGCGCCTACTTCCTTGCAGAAAGGGTCGGGGCACTCGACCGATGCCTGTATTATGTGCGGCAAAACGAAGGTTCAATCACCCGCTCCTACAATCCGAAACGCTCCCTTGACTATCTTGACAGCGTCATACCTTCCTTGAGCTCCTTCGCTGACAAGGCAGGCAGGGAGTACCGCAAGGGATTCGACAACCTCATCAGTTCCAATTTCAGCAATGCACTGAAGAACTCCCTCTCTTTACATCCCGGAGACAGGGAAGAACTGGACAGGTGCGCATACAGGCAGCGGAGATACCTGAAGCATCTCCGCCGTTCCGTTGTCATGAAGTATCGTATCGAGGGACTGGTCCTGAGTCTATTCCCGCGCCACATGTGCGCCGCCTACAAGACCATGAAAAAGTTCCTCTGACAATAGTCCGCTACCAGTTGTCAGTCCTGAAGGAAGGGACAGGTGCGCCCATCACGCAGACCAGGTCCGCATCTGAACAGTTCCTGAAGCCATAGCGGAGAGCTACAGGATCCCCAATACCCGAGCAGTCGATGTAGACCTTGTTGTAGAGTGCCTTGGCCTCAACAGGATGGAAAACCCTGTCAGGACCGGCAACCTCGAAACCGTGCACGGGAGCGCCCTCATTCTTCAGCTGGTCAGAAAAACCTCCCAGGCCCGAAGCAGCGTTGGCGAAGACCACGGTAATCTTGCCGTCATCCTCTGCTGACCTGGAAATCTGCACAGGGAAACCGGACTGACGGATAGAACCTTCTTCAACAGACGATGAAGCCGGGAAGACCACGCTCTCAGGATAAGGGAAGCCGCATCCGAGCCCGGTGCTGACTGAATATGTACGTTCCAGCGCAAGGAGACAGAGCTGCCTTGCCACCTCCTGCTTTCTTGCAGGGTGGATGCAGGTACCCTCTCCAAGGGTCTCGGTGACTGCAGCCCCGGAATTCGGAATCAGGTCAAGTGAGTTGAGCTGGTTTTCGACGAAATAGGCCCTGGTCGGGTCGTTCGGGTCCGAATAGTTGAATGGAGCGATGGAAACGAAATAGAAAGGCATCCTGTCACCCGTGTCACCCCACATGTCCCTCCATTGACGGACCATCTGTTGCTGCAGCTTGTCATAGAAAGTGAAATTGTACATATTGCCGCAACCCTGGTACCAGAGGAAGCCCCTGAGCGCGAATCCTTTGATCGGATACATCCTGGAGTTGTACATGGATTCCATCTGGATCGGAGGCATCGAAGGGTCGTCACGCCTGTCGAGAATTGTCTGGTAGTCCTTGTCGGAAATCTTTCCCTTGACGGCAGCGTCGATATATTCACGGGTCATCCATGGCTCGATTAGGCAGCCGCCCCACGGATTGCAGATGATGCCGACCGGAACGCCCAGGCTCCCGGACAGCTGCCTTGCAAAGAAATATGCAACCGCGGATGTCCTTGCCGTCACGGGTCCGTCCGGAATTTCCCAGCTGTTGTCGATGTCCTGCTGTGGCTCGTTCTTCTTGTCCGCCTTGATGTTGACCACGCGGATCCTGTCCATGTACGAAGGGGCGGAAAGGATTGCCTCCACTCCCCCGACGACAGGCTGTGACCAGGCGCCAAGTACGGGGAGTTCCATGTTGGACTGCCCGGAGCAGAGCCAGACTTCGCCGCTGAGCACATCCTCAAGCACAATCTTTCCAGCCTTTGAGGAGATTTTAACTGAATATGGTCCACCGGCTTCCGGGGTCTGCACTTTCACTTCCCATCGTCCTTCGGAGTCTGCAGTCCCGGAATACTTCTTGCCGTTCCAGGAAGGGGTCACAGTCACTCTGGTGCCAGGTTCAGCCCAACCCCATACCGGAGCGATGGTATCGCGCTGGAAGACCATATGGTCCGAGAAGATGGAAGCCGTCCTGAATGCAGGAGCATCCTGGGCAAAAGACATAAAGGACATTGCGGCGAGAAGAAATGCCGCCACTAAAGTTCTTTTCATGATTCGCTGAATATCTTAAAACAGGTATGCAAGTCCGACATGGAACTGGCTGCGATGGATTTCCACGGTACTTCCGCCACGGTTGACAAGACCGGAATCATAGCCGACTGTAAGCCGTATCATGTCTTCGATGTCCACTCCAACACCGCCTCCGAAAAGCACGTCAAAGCGGTCGTAGCCGAGTTTCTGCGCAAGGATACCGTCATAGAGGTCATTGTTTGTGCCGATAATCGATTCTGAAAGATCCTTGTCGCCGATGGCGGTCACTTTTACATTTGAAGTCATTCCGACACTCAGGGTCGGGCCTGCGAACACTATGAACTTAAGTCCGTCAGAAACCGGAATCGAGAAGTTGAAGTCCACCGGCACGGCAAGATAGGATTCAGAAATGTCACCTTTTACAACATAGAGGTTGGTCTTGGGCTTCATCATGTAGGAGGCATAGAGTCCGGGAGCGATTCCGAATGAGCCGATGCTTCCCTGTGCAATAGGGATATTGTAGGTGACGCCTCCATAGAATCCATCCATGTTGGCCTTGGCCACATTGAGCCCTATGGCCCTGAAAACGGTCCGGGAATGGGAATATCCCACAGATGCAGAGAACTGGGCTGACGCATCGGTCCCGACCAGCAACATCGCAGCAGCGATCAGTAAAGTCAAATACTTTTTCATGTGATTAGGGTTTGGGAACCCGTAGCCGGATTCCGTATTTCTGCTAAATATAGGATTATTTTTGCTAATTTCGTCCCGCTTTGTCAATTCAAATGGACGGTCTTACCAGAATATTCGCAAGAAACTGTGAAGTCCGGAGGATTTCCCGCGGGACAGCAGGGAAATTCCTCCGCCGGAACCACCGTCTCGGGGACACCCGATGCCGCTATCTCTACGGTCTGTTCATCGCCAGGACAGGACGGGACGGTTTTCCGGTCGGGACCCTGGTAGCCGTGGCCGGCTTTTCGTCAGCAAGGAAGTGGACAAAGGGGACTGCCACTGTGCGTTCCTGTGAATGGGTAAGATATGCCTCTTTGAAGGGAACGGGAATCAACGGAGGCATGGGCAAACTTCTCAAGGCCTTCATCGACGAGGTGCATCCCGACGACGTGATGAGCTATGCCGATGCTGCCTGGTCCAGCGGGGACGTCTATCGCAAACTGGGCTTCCGCGAGGAAGAGCCGAAACTGTTCCCCGACGGAAGCCGCAGCCTCAAGTTCCGTCTGAAAGTGTCTGGCTACTGAAGAGTCTTGAGGCACTCCACAATGTTTGCCTCCATTTGTGCTGGAGTATACTCAGTCCTGTTGAACCGGTCTCCGGTGATGTGCTCGAAGAGTTCAATGTAGCGGTCGGTGATGCCTGAAACCACTTCCTCATTCATCGGAGGGACCTTCTGTCCTTCCAGGCCCTGGAATCCGTTGGCCATAAGCCACTCACGGACAAACTCCTTGGACAGCTGCTTCTGACGCTCTCCCCTGGCGAGCCGCTCTTCATAGCCCTCGGCGTAGAAATACCTCGAAGAGTCGGGAGTGTGAACCTCATCCATGAGGTAGATTACTCCATCCTTCTTGCCGAACTCGTACTTGGTGTCAACCAGGATGAGGCCCTGGCGGGCGGCTATCTCTGTTCCGCGCCGGAAGATTGCCCTGGTGTACTGTTCAAGCTTTTCGTAGTCCTCCCTGCTGACAAGTCCGCTTGAGATGATTTCTTCCCTGGAGATGTCCTCATCGTGCCCTTCGGCAGCCTTGGAGGTAGGAGTGATGATAGGCTCAGGGAGTTTCTGGTTCTCGACCATTCCGTCCGGGAGGGGAACACCGCAGAGGGTTCTCTTCCCTGCCTTGTACTCTCTCCAGGCATGGCCTGCAAGATAGCCACGGATTACCATCTCGACCTTGAAAGGCTCGCATTTGTGGCCGATGGTCACAGCCGGGTCGGGAACTGCTATCTTCCAGTTGGGAAGAATGTCAGTCGTTGCATCAAGGAACTTCGATGCTATCAGGTTGAGCACCTGGCCCTTGAAAGGGATACCGGCAGGAAGCACGACATCGAAAGCCGAAATCCTGTCGGAGACTACCATCACGAGATATTTCCCGTCGATGTCGTACACGTCGCGTACCTTTCCGACATACTTTCCTACCTGGCCGGGAAGGTTGAACTCAGTTTTTGTGATTGCAGACATATTGCTATTGATGATGTTTGGTTCCGTCCTGTTCTGGAAACAAATGCAAATTTAGGAAAATCACTCTTCAGACGCAATGGAATCCTCATCTGGTTTCGCACCGGCTTTCACGATTGCCTCAACCGCAGAAGAGACGGCATCATATTCATAACCCCGCGACAGGCCGAATTTAAGAAGCTTGAACTTTCCCTGCGGGTCTTCCCGGAGAACCTTCCATTTTGCCTCAAGCACGGAGCTCATGCGCCGGGAAGCATCATCCTGGTCGATGTCGCACAGTGCCTCACGCACCGTCTCCCTGTCTATTCCCTTGGCAGAAAGGGCAAAGGAAATCTTCACTGGCCCCCATCCTGTCAGCCGGGACTTCTCCCGGGCGAAAGCAGAGGCGTAACGGAGGTCATCCACATAGATGGAGTCGTTCAGTTCGTCAATCGGGGTCAG
>JBJFDD010000332.1:0-5192 GCA_051889815.1 Candidatus Cryptobacteroides sp.
GAAAAGAATATGCCACTGCGACACCAAAGTCAACAACATGATGTTCGACAAGGACGGATCGTTCCTCTGCGTCATCGACCTGGACACTGTCATGCCGAGTTATGTTTTCTCCGACTTCGGCGATTTCCTGCGTACAGCCGCCAATCCGGTGGCCGAGGACTCGCCTGAACTTGACAAGGTGGATTTCGACATGGAAATCTTCAAGGCCTTCTCAAGAGGATACATCCGCGGCACAAAGTCCTTCCTCACTCCGCTTGAGAGACAGTGTCTGCCTTATGCTGCCTGCCTGTTCCCGTTCATGCAGGCTGTCCGGTTCTTCACCGACTACATCAACGGCGACACCTACTACAGGACAAACTACCCGGAGCACAACCTGGTACGCACCAGGAACCAGATGAAACTGTTCCACTCCGCACTCGACAAGGTGCCCCAGATGGCATCCTGGATTGAGAGCCTGTAGCTGCAGGAGCCGGTCTTACTCGGCGGCCAGAGCCTGAAGGTCAGTGTCAGAGACAAGGGAGAAGTTCCTCACCTGGCTGCAGACATCGAAGATTCCGGGAATCTCCCATCCATAGTTCATCCCCATCACGGTGAAGTCATCCGGCACGGATGTCTTCATGAAACCATTGTCCTTCAATGACTTGATAGCATCCTCAACAACCTTCTTCACATAGACCTTGCAGGTGTGCCACTTGTTGTCAAGAAGATTCGTAGTGTTGAAAAGCTTGTCATCGGCAAGACCGTACATGTAGGTGCTCGTGCCTTCATCCCACATTGTCCCCGGATTGAGGCTGACGCCGCCTTCGTCACGGTTGTCGAACGAACCCACTCCCAGCCAGAGGCTCTTCATGTAGTCTTCGGACTCCTTGTTCGTGTTCCTCAGGTAAAGATAGGCAAGACACTGTGCGGCATGGATGTTTGTGTTGTAAGCATCACCGGTCTTGTTCTCGCATTTCTGTATGAGGAGGTCATAACTGAAAACCAGGTTATTGCAATTCTTGAGTTCAATATTTTCGAAACTTGTCTCGATAAGGAAATTGATCCAAGGCTGGCTGCCTTCTGTCCGTGGCTCATCGTAGGCCTTGCTGGCGATTACGGACATCGTGATAACGCCCTTGCTGTCACGTGAAATGGAATAAGTCCCGTCATCAAAGGTCACACCGTACTTGCCATTGGTCCTGATGTTCTTGGAAAGGCTGTTCTCGAAGTTCCAGCAGCACAGATGCCAGGTCGGATTATTGCTGTTGTCGGCAAAGCGGAGGGTATCCACAGGAACGCCCACAGCATTTACGGCAAAGGGGGCAAGCAGGGCCATGCCGTTGTCGATTTTCGGGTCGGGGAACTGTTCGTAGGTTTTCTTGATGAAACCGCCGTTTCCTCCGCCGGTCTCTTCTTTCTTGTCCGTACCGGAACAGGAGAAAAGTGCAAACGCCAGGATGGAGAATGCAAGAATGAATTTTTTCATGTTTAGATAGTTGATTTGTTGTTTGACAAATTTACTCATTTATTCCGGGAACGGGAAATAAATTTCCGAACTTCAATCCGGAATTGTAAATTAGCGAACCAAAATCTTACATAATACTGAATATTCAAAATGAACAGGACAAGACTCAAGTACCTTCTCGCCCTCACCGTCATCTGCCTGCCGGTTCTTTCGGTTGCGGCCAAAGACGATGAGACCAGGATGAACCGTTTCATCGACAAACTGATGAGCAAAATGACACTGGCAGAAAAGATCGGCCAGCTCAATCTCGGGGCCGGAGGCAATCCGATGGTAATCAACAGCAATCTCGGACTGGAAGAATCCGTCGCCCAAGGTTTCGTCAGTTCCTGCGGAGGCGCAGACATGAACCTCCAGAGACTCGCAGTGGAGGAATCCCGGCTTGGAATTCCAATCCTTTTCGGCCTGGATGTCATCCACGGCTATGCCACCACCTTCCCGATTCCTCTTGCTACGGCATCGAGCTGGAACATGGAACTCATCGAAAGATCTGCCCAGATTGCCGCAAAGGAGGCAACATCGCAGGGAATCAGCTGGACCTGGTCACCGATGGTCGACATAGCCCGTGACCCGCGCTGGGGTCGTGTTGCAGAAGGGGCAGGAGAAGATCCGTATCTGGGAAGTCTCATCGCCCAGGCGATGGTCCGCGGCTATCAGGGGAAGAGTCTTGACAGTGACTCGACAATGCTGGCCTGCTTCAAGCATTTCGCCCTCTACGGAGCGGCAGAGGGAGGCCGTGACTACAACACAGTTGACATGAGCCGCTGGTACATGTACAATTTCTATCTGCCGCCATACAAGGCCGCTGTGGAAGCCGGTTGCGGGACCGGGATGTCCTCGTTCAATGTAATTGACGGCATTCCTGCGACAGGCAACGAATTCCTTCTCAATGATCTTCTGCGTGGGCAGTGGGGATTCAGGGGCTTCATGGTTTCTGATGCCAACAGTGTGGCCGAGATGGAATTCCACAGGGTAGGAGACCCGGAGGAAGCCACCCGCCTGGCGATTACTGCCGGGCTGGACATGGACATGGGTTCCCGCCACTACCTCCTGTACCTGGTCAAACTGCTCAATGAGGGCAAGATTACGATGGAAATGATTGATGCTTCCTGCCGCCGCATCCTTGAGGCAAAGTATAAACTGGGTCTCTTCGACGATCCGTACCGCTACCTCAAGCAGAAAGAGGATCCGGCAAAGTCCTGCCTCCTGAGCGACAGCCATGTTGCGGAAGCCAGGAAACTGGCAGGAGAGAGCATCGTACTGCTCAAAAACGCAGAGGGTATCCTGCCGCTGAGGAAGGATCTGGGAAGTGTGGCAGTAATCGGTCCTATCGGCAAAGAAGCCAGCCAGTTGTTCGGAACCTGGAGCTGCCGTCCGGACGGGAGCAAGTCACACAATGTCACCGAAGCTCTCCAGATTGCCCTGGGGGACGGATGCAAGGTGACATATTCACAAGGCTGCCTCGAGACTGAAGGCTATGGTGACTACTATTCCACCCTTGGCACCGAGCAGTCCGCTGCCATGATTGACGAAGCGGTGAAGGCAGCACAGGAAGCCGAGGTGGTCATTGCCTGCGTCGGCGAGCCTTCCGGCTGGACAGGTGAGGTCAACTCGCGTGTGGACATCGGCCTGCCGCCATGCCAGAAAGCCCTGCTCAAGGCGCTTAAAGAAACAGGAAAGCCGGTAGTGGTTGTCGTGATGAACGGAAGACCTCTCGTACTTTCTGATGAGGATGCTGCGTTCTCTGCTATCGTGGAGGCATGGCACGGAGGTACTTCGGCTGCAGACGCCATCGCAGACGTGCTGACAGGAAAGGTCAATCCTTCCGCCAAACTTACCATGAGTTTTCCAAGATACAAGGCACAGATTCCAATCTTCTACAACCACCTTCACACAGGAAGGCCTCTTGGGGAATACAATCCGCCTGCCTTCGTGAGCAAGTACATTGACATCCCGCTCGAGGACAACAGTCCGCTCTACCCTTTCGGCTATGGACTCAGCTACAACTCTTATGAATATTCCAACCTGAGGGCCAGCAAGACAACCGCGCAAGGAGAAAACGACTCTGTCGTGGTGAGCATGGACGTGAAGAACACCGGGACAAGGGAAGGAAAAGAGATTGTGCAGCTTTACATAACTGACCTCATTGCTTCCACTTCCCGTCCGGTCATCGAACTCAAGGGCTTCCGGAAACTGGATTTCAAGCCGGGCGAAACAAAGACCGTCTCGTTCACCATAACCCCGGAACTTCTCAAGTTCTACGGGAAAGACCTGGACTATGACTGGGAAAGCGGTGAGTTCGAATTCTGCATCGGCCCGAACTCCCGTGACCTGACGAAAGTCAGGATCCGTTGGGACAAATAGCGGAAAGAGAGTAAACAAATGTCCGACAAAAAAGTGGGTGACTATCAGTCTTTCGACTTTTAGTCACCCACTTTAAGAGGTACCTAGCGGAATCGAACCGCTCTAGCAGGTTTTGCAGACCTGTGCCTAACCTCTCGGCCAAAGTACCGGTTGATTGGACTGCAAATATAACTATAAAAAACGAATATCCAAATTTTTACTCCACATAAAGAAGCAGCCCCTTGAGATATTCCCCCTCCGGATGATAGATATTGACACTATGGTCTGCCGGCTGGTTCAGCCGGTCGAGGATTCTCACTGAACGGCCCGTCTGCGCTGCAGCAGAGAAAACCGCAAGGGAAAAAGCCTCCTTGTCAACCACCTGGGAACAGCTGAAAGTGAAGACAAGTCCACCGGGACTGACCTTCGAGATTGCAGCTGCATTGAGTCTCTGGTATGCCCTCAGCGCGTTGTTGAGCGCCCCCCTGTGCTTTGCGAAAGCAGGCGGATCGACAATGATCAGGTCATACTTGTCTTCCGGAACACTGCGCAGGAACTCGATTGCATCGGCACAATATTCAGTGTGCACAGAATCCTCGAAACCGTTCAGGGCCATATTCCTGGTTACCATGTCCATTGCCTTCCTCGAACTGTCTACGGAGTCAACATGCACTGCTCCGCGGGAAAGGGCATAGACGGAGAATCCACCGGTGTAACAGAAAAGATTGAGCACATTCCTGCCCTTTGAATATCTCCCCACGAGATTCCGGTTCTCCCGCTGGTCAAGGAAGAATCCGGTCTTCTGTCCCTCAGTCCAGTTGACGTAGAACCTGTTGCCGTTCTCGAGGACAACCTGCTCGTCATCGCAGAAGCCTTCCGCCTTGTAGAGATAGCCATCGACCAGATCCAGGCCTGCCTTGAAAGGAGCCGTACCGGAACTCTTGTCATAGACAGCCTTGAGAGAATCCCCATAGACAGTCTTCAGTGCCTCGCAGATGGCCGATTTCGACCGGAACATTCCAACGGAATGAGCCTGCATCACGCAGACTCCGTCGTAGTAGTCAATGACAAGTCCCGGAAGACCGTCTCCTTCACCGTGCACCAGACGATAGCAGTTGGTGGAGGATTCGCCAGAGACAAGACCTGCTGCCGCACGGACATTCTTCGCGCGGGCAATCATGTTCACCCAGTATCCCGGATCGAAGACATCTTCACCCGAGAAACTCAGGACACGGACTGCAATGGAACCTATCTGGTAATGGCCATAAGCAAGAAAAGAGCCGTCATGGGCAAAGACCCCGACAATATCTCCTTCGGCAGGTTCACCGACAATCTGGGCTATCGCTCC
>JBJFDD010000333.1:0-5169 GCA_051889815.1 Candidatus Cryptobacteroides sp.
CAGTTGCTGATTTCAACTGCCAAGGTAACACAATCGGGAATTTCCTCAATGACCACCGAGGTCATCTGCGGAACATACTTTATCATACTACGCTCTCTCCGAAGGACGGGATTCACCCGAAATGTAGAAACGGCGTTCTGCTTCGGTCTGGCGCATCTCGCTGAATGAAGAGACTCTCTTGAGGTAGCCGATGACTCTGGTAAGGTAGTCCAGATTATGGCTGCCGCACTTCGGACAGACTTCAAGGGTGTCCTTGCTGATGTACCCGCAGTCGTTGCAGACGGTGTTACGGCAGTTGAAGGTGAAGTAATTCGTACCGTAGTGTGCTGCTGCCTTCAGAAGTTGCCTGTACTGGTCCTTTGAGAGATGCTCGGCGATGTTCATGTGCAGGGCTGAACCTCCGTCAAGATGTTTCACATAGTCCTTTCCGTGCAGTTTGAACTTGTCGATGATCGAAAGGGTGTCATCCTCCGGATTGTAGAAGTAAGAGCTGTACATGTTGTGCTTCGGAGAGACGAAGAAACCGTCCTTCTTGTCCCACTTGTAGTTCTTGCCGGAAAGGTTTTCACCCGGAACGAACTCGGTATTGAACATACATTCGGAGGTCTTGTCCTTCCTGTTGCACCTGTTGATGGTCTCAAGGATCACGTCCACGAACTCATTGTACTCAGGATTAGGGCTGATGGTGAGACCGAGGAATTCAGCTGCATCAGTAAGACCGTTCACGCCTACGGTGAGATACTGCCTATTCATCGAGATGAACCCTGCTGAATAGACATCGAGCATTCTCGCTGCGAGGAAATCCTTGATGATCTCGTTGAATGCCGTCTGGTACTTGTGCACCCTCTCGGTCTCTTCCACAACAGCCGCCTTGATATATTCGTAAAGCTGGTTCTTGTCGTAATCCCCTCTTGAAAGAGGCTTGCCCGGCTCGAGGGCTATGCCCTTTGCTTCCTGGAAATACTTCCGGGTGGCAAGCTGGATGATCCTGTTGAGGTTCATCGTCATCACTGACTTGGAGCCGGTCGCAACCGATGCGGTACCCATCGAGTACTGATGGGTCGTGTGGTTGTGGGACTCGTCTTTCCTGTCAAGGTCGGTGATGGAGTTGCGCAGACGGCAGCAGCTGGCGAGCGAGTCAGCACTGTCGGACAGGTAGCAGAAGAAGCTGTGTCCCTTCGACCACATCTCTGCTGTGAAGTCGGCATATTCAGGATCCGCGAAATCATCCTTCCCGTCTGTCAGGAGTGCCATCGTCTCGACCGGGAAGGTAAGGATGTAGTTGTTCCTTTCCTGGTTGAACCAGTTCATGAAATGCTTCTGGAGCCAGGAGAGGGTCTCCCATTTCGGGGCAGTTCCGTCAGGGAACCTGAAATCGCCGAACACACCCCTGAAGTAAGGTTCGTCGAAATAGCCGATGTTCCAGAACACTGTCTGGTAGCCGCGGTTTCCTGCCGGCATGTTCATCGAATGGACAACCTGCTGGAAATAGTTGTCGATGACCTTGACAAGGGTTCTCTTCTTGACATTCATCTCGACGACATCCTCAAGATGGTCGATGTAGTCGTCGCCATAGTCCTTCCTGATGAAATAGTCCAGGTACATCAGGAATTCAGGAGTTGCTACAGCTCCCATGAACTGGGAGGAGATAGAGTAGACAAGATTGATGAATTCACCGCAGAAAGACTTGAGGTCCGTAGGGGCGATTGAAACGCCACCCAGGTTCTTCAAACCATCGGTGAGGAAAGGGTACATTGTGATCGCAACGCAGTACGGGTAACCAGGAGTACCGCTCTCATCGTGCTTGTACAGGACATGGCTTTCGAGGTCCATGACGTACTGGTTGGCAAGACTGCGGCCGTAAAGGGCCTTGATCTTGTCCTTCATGATGTAGCGGTTCTGCTTGATGTTGTTCTCCTTGTAGAGTTCCTGGCCAAGGGTGACAATGTTCTTTCTGGTAACATTGGCATTGGCGTCGAACTTGGAGCCCGTAGCAGCGTTCGATGCAGCGATGTAATCCTTGATGAAGTCCCTCTTCTTTCTCAAGTCGAGACCGGCATCGAACTTTTCGATGTAGGCGATGGCCACCTTCTTGTTGATGGACATCAGACTTTCCTCAACCTGTCGTCTAATTTCACGGCTTGTGATCTTGTCATAAATGTAGAGGTTTTCCGCAATCGAGATGACTACGGCCTCTGGACATTCCTCGCCGGCCGTTTTATAGGCCTCACGAATACCATTCATTAGTTTGACCTTGTCGTATTCCTCATACGAACCATTGGTCTTACGTACAGTTACATCCATTTATGATCGAGAAAATTGAAATGATGAAGCTAACAAAAATGTTCTCCACACGAAAGTTCAGGCTGGTTGAATCCAGTTTCAAATATAGCAATCTCCCGGCGAAAATTACGCATTTTTCTTCAGGATTTTCTACAGAAAAACATACTTGAGCACGAAGAGTACCGCCAGGACAATCATGAACCAGCTGACCTTCTTCGTCTTGCCCGTGCAGAGGTTCAGGACGACATAGGAAATCAGCCCGAGGAGGATTCCGTTGGAGATTGAATATGTCACCGGCATCAGGATCATCGTGAGATAGGCAGGGATTGCCTCCGACATGTCATCAAGCGGAATATCCTTGATCGGAGAGAGCATGAACAGTCCGACAATCACCAGGGCCGGGCAGACAGCAGAGCCTGGAATTGCGGTGAACAGAGGCGCGAAGAACAGAGCCACGACAAAGCATACTGCTACGCTGAATGCAGTAAGTCCCGAGCGGCCGCCCTGTGCGACACCGGAAGCACTCTCGACATAGGTGGTGACAGTGCTGGTACCGAGCAGCGAACCGGCAACCGTACCCACTGCATCAGCCATGAAAGCCTGGTTGAGCCTCTTCGGATTGCCTTTCTCATCCACCATTCCAGCCTTTGTGGTGACTCCCACCAGGGTGCCGATCGTGTCGAACATGTCCACGAACAGGAAGGTGAAGACCACCACGAGCATGTCCAGGCTGAAGATCTGCGAAGGGTCGGTCATGATCTGTCCGAAGATGGGCTTCATTGAAGGAGGAGTGGAAAGGACTCCCGCAAACTGGGTTACTCCGAGAGGAATTCCGATGATGGTAGTGGCGATGATTCCGATCAGCAGGGCTCCAGGCACATTGAAGATTACGAGAATACCGGTAATCACCAGACCGATTACCGAAAGCAGTCCCGGGCCCGAAGTCAAGGTCCCGAGGTCTACCAGAGTGGCAGGATTGTCAACTACAATCCCCCCGCCCTTGAGACCGATCAAGGCGATGAACAGACCAATACCGGCTCCGATGGCCTTACGCAACGAAAGCGGCAGCGCATTGACAATCGCCTCGCGCACATTCGTCAGGGTCAGGACAATGAATATCAGGCCCTCGATGAGCACAGCGGTCAGCGCGAACTGCCAGGAATAGCCCATCCCGAGGCAGACCGTGTAGCAGAAAAAGGCATTGAGCCCCATGCCAGGAGCAAGGGCGAACGGCAGCTTGCCGTAAATCGCCATTACCAGGGTGGCAAGGATGGAAGCCACGGCAGTGGATGTAAAGAGAGCATTCTTGTCCATTCCGCAGTCAGCCAGGATTGAAGGGTTGACGGCAAGGATGTAGGACATCGCAAGGAAGGTAGTGATTCCGGCAAGAATCTCGGTTGAGACTTTCATTGTTGAAGGGTCGAAACCGAAGATCCTGGTCAGCCAGCCGCATTTGGCGTTCTGTGCTGCCTGTTTGGTGTTTGCTGCCATAATCGTGGTGTTGGTGGATAGTGTGATGGGTTTTGACGGACAAGTTTCAAGAAGACATCAGGGAAAGACCTGTCAGAACACCCATTTGGTACCGACGCAAGGATTGCACATGAAACCCTTGTGGCCGGCGAAGTTGTAGCTGAGTTCAATTTCGCATCCGATGTTGAGATTCTCGACACCTATGCAGGAAAGATTGTACCAGAGCTGAGGCTCGGTAAGGAGGCTGAACTTGGCAGTCTCGATGGAGTCACCGGTGACAAATACGCTGTTGTTGCCCCAGAGGTCAAGGAAGCCCTTGAAAGTGAGATTCTTCAGGCCGAGGAAATCGTTCATTCCCCAGACGCCCGAGAACTTGACAGGAACGTCAGCCTCTCCCAGGCCGCAGTGCAGGTCGTACAGGAGGGCAAGGGTGAAGGTATTGCGGTAATCAGCCGAATGGAGGAAATACTTGGCACCGAAGCACCATATTCCTGCGCCCCAGGTCGAACCGTCATATTCAACCATGGCACTCAAATCCTTGAGGGCGGAATCCTGCCAGAAGTTGAGTCCTCGCTCAATCTCGAAATAACTCCCGTTGATTGCGCTAGCAAGACCGTCAGCACGGTTTGATTTGTTGGTGTAGTAGTGGTCGATGAAGAAGAAAGTGTCTCCCCACTTGTCTCCCTTGAACATCTCAAAGGTAGTGGTCATGTAATTCCGGCCTTCCCCGAAATCGAAGAAAGTCTGCAAATTGGTCTGTGCCTTGGCGCCTAGCGCAAAAGCGACAACTGCAGCAGCTGCTGCAATGAGTCTCTTTGACATAATATGTAATGAATTGGTACAAATAGTCATTTGTGGCACAAAAATATGCTTATTGCAAAGGAAAATGAATAACTTTGCATAGCATTAATCCACAAAGTTATCAACACCATGTTTGAAGATACCCTGAAGTTCTATCAGGACTTTCCCGAACCGGGAATAAATTTCGTTGACATCATTCCGCTCCTCCAGGACAAGGAAACTTTCACTTCGTTGACAGATGAACTTTCGCGCCTTGTCACGGCTCCGACAGTAGTTGCCCCGGAAGCCCGCGCCTTCCTATTCGCCGCCCCTCTCCTGAGCAGCGGAAGCAAAGTCGACAACATTGTCCCCTTCCGCAAGAAAGGCAAGCTTCCATCAAAGGGAGAGGACCTAAGGGAGATAGGCATAGTAAAGGAATATGGCACCGACTCCCTCTACTTCAGGAAATCCGACATCAGTGCCGGCAGGATAGAGGACGGAGTGCTGAAAGTCACCGTGCTTGATGATGTACTCGCGACCGGAGGCACAGCCGAGGGCATCGCCAAGGCCCTTGAAGAACTGGAGATTGAAGCGGACGGCAGGAACTGTCCGGTCAAGGTGGAAGAATTCATCTTC
>JBJFDD010000334.1:0-5141 GCA_051889815.1 Candidatus Cryptobacteroides sp.
CAGTAGGGAACTTCAAGCTTGATCCTTGCAATGATGAGGTTCCTGGAGGACGCTACTGGCCCTTCTCCCAAATCCGGGCTTCCCTCGGGAAAGATCTCTTCACGCCCAACTTCGAACATGAATTCAATGAGCTGGGACCCGTCCTGCTTGCCCTGTTGTAAAGAACACCGCTTAACCAGATGAATCCGAGTCTCGACAAATTCATCAGCGACCAGCTGTCCGTCTGGCAGGAGGCTGCGGAAAACTACCGCAGTCTCAAGGCAGTCCGCACCAAAAGGCTCCGTGTAGGAGGGCTTGAAGTCATCCTGCAGCACAACCCCTGCCGTGCAGTCTCGACAGAAGCACGTCTGGATCCTGGATATCTCAGCCGTCGTCCATGCTTTCTATGTCCGGAAAACCGTCCGAAGGAGCAGATGGAGACTCTCTTCAGGGGCAGGAAGGGGAGGAAATACAGGGTGACACTGAACCCTTATCCGATTTTTCCGACACATCTTGTCATCTCCAGCCTGAAGCACACTCCCCAATCTGTCTGGCACCGTTTCCAGGATGCCCTGGATTTCGCCAGGTCGAATCCCGGCACTGTCTGCTTCTACAATGGTCCCCATAGCGGAGCCTCCGCTCCCGACCACATGCACTTCCAGGCCTGTCCTTGTGGCCTGATGCCGCTTCAGGAAGAAGTGGACAGGATTCTTGACTCATCATCGGGGGAGGCGGAACTTCTTTCCTCTGTGAAAGAGGCTGAACTCTTCCACCTGAATGAATACACCACCGGAATTTTCCTGCTGAAGGCAGCGACTTCCAAGTCCATCACTAAACTCTTTTACCGTCTTCTTGACTGTGCTCCGGTCAAGGAAGGCGAGTCCGAACCAAGGCTCAATTTCATCTCCTGGTTCCGGGAAGGGGAGTACAGGGCTGCCGTAATATTCCGGGAAAAGCATCGTCCGCATCATTTCGATTCCACCGGGAGCGGGCATCTGGGGCTCAGTCCCGGCTGCGCCGACATGGCTGGAGTCTTTGTCATCCCTTCCGCTTCGGATTTCGAAAGGATTGACTCCAAGCTTCTTTCGGAGGTGGTCGCCGAGGTCTCCATGACGCCGGAAGATGAGGCTACCCTGCTGAAGCGCCTGACAAGGAAGCAACCGACCCTGGAAGTCGGCATCCAGACCGCTGGACAGATTGTGTTCGAGATTATCTCCGACGGTGCCGGTCCCCAGACCGCCAGGTATCAGGAAGGCAAGATATCCTACTGCGGAGCCCTCTACGACGAACTGATGTTCGAAGCGAAGACTGAATCGACGATGTTTTCCGAGGCCTCATTCATCCTCTACGGGGTTACAATCGGAGTGGGATTCCATTGGGAGAGACAGTTCACCCAGAAGTTCGCAGGCTCGCTTAAAATCATTGTTGACGGGAAGAAACTCACTGCCGTCAACATTGTCGGTCTCGAGGACTACCTCCTGAGCGTGATTTCTTCCGAGATGAAGCCGACTGCTTCCCTGGAGTTCCTCAAGGCCCATGCCGTTATCTCCAGGTCCTGGGTAATGTCCCGGATTGAATCCAGGCGTACCCGCCGGGAAGAGCGCAGAGCGATACCTCCAGAGCCCGAAACCCTTCCGTCCCTTGTCACCAAACTCGACAGCCGGTTCCACAGTGAAGGCATCGGGGCAGATTCCGAGTCCGGGACCGAAGTGATCAAGTGGTTTGACCAAGAAGACCATACCCTCTTCGATGTCTGTGCGGACGACCATTGCCAGCGCTACCAGGGACAGACTATGGTCAGCGGTGAGAAAGTCCGCAAGGCGATAGACCAGACCTGGGGTATGGTCCTGACTTACGGCGGAAAACTCTGCGATGCCAGATTCTCCAAATGCTGCGGCGGAATCAGCGAAACCTTCCCGACTTGCTGGGAAGATGCCGACCATCCTTATCTCCAGTCTCTCCCGGACACCCCGGGGCACGACCCTTCAGCGCCTGCGTTCTGCGACACCCTCGACACCGAAGTCCTTTCACAGGTGCTGAACGACTACGACCTTGAGACCCGTGACTTCTTTGACTGGCGGACTGAATATTCCGCAGAGGAACTATCCTCCCTTGTCGCAAGGCGTTCAGGCATTGATTTCGGCAGGATTCTGGAAATGGTTCCGCTGGAGTGTGGAGGGTCCGGAAGAATCAGCCGCCTCAGGATTGTCGGCGAGCGCAAATCTGTCATCGTCGGCAAGGAACTGATGATAAGAAGATGGCTCAGCGAGTCTCATCTGAAGAGTTCCGCATTTGAAGTGGGCAGGACTCCGGGTGGCGGATTCGTCCTGAAAGGCCGGGGATGGGGCCACGGAGTCGGTCTTTGCCAGATCGGAGCTGCGGTAATGGCAGCCAAGGGCTGTTCCTTCACACAGATCCTCTCCCACTACTACCCTGGAAGTGAACTTTCAACAGCCGATGAGGCTGGCAAATAACCTGTTGAAGCATAAAGAAATGGATAGAATAAAAATCAGAAAGGCCGGACCTTGGCTGTGGATTCCAACCCTGTATTTCGTCGAGGGTCTGCCGTACTTCATCGTCAACACAATCGCACTCGCGATATTCAAGGATATGGGGCTGGACAACGGTACCCTCGGGGTGGTTACAACCATCATCAGCCTGCCGTGGCTCATCAAGCCCTTCTGGAGTCCTTTCGTCGACATATTCAGAAGCAAGCGATGGTGGATTCTCTCGATGCAGGTAGTGATGGCAGCCTCGGTGCTGCTGGTCTCCTTCCTGCTTCCGGTGACGTCCTTCACGATGATGCTCATCCTCTTCCTGATAGTCGCCTTCGCCAGCGCAACCCACGACATTGCCGCCGACGGATTCTACATGCTCGCCCTGGACGAGAAGAACCAGTCTGCCTTCGTAGGAGTCAGGAGCACGTTCTACAGGATCGCTTCCGTGTTCGGACAGGGAGTGCTGGTCGTCCTTGCCGGAGTGCTACAGCGTCGTATGGGGGATGTCCCGAAAGCTTGGGGCATCGTGCTGCTGGTCAGCGCCGTGATCCTGGCCGCCCTTACCTTGTACCATTTCTTCTTTGTCCCGGTTCCGGTCGATGATGTCGACAACAGGGAGGGGAAGTCCGCCTCCCGCATATTCAAGGAATTCGGAGCGTCCTTCGCCACTTTCTTCACCAAGAAAGGCGTCTGGGTCGCAATCCTCTTCATGCTCCTGTACCGTCTTCCGGAGGCACTCTCCGTCAACATGCTCTATCCTTTCTTCAAGGATCCGGTCTCCGAAGGGGGACTTGGCCTGACGACTGACGCCTACGGGATGGTCTACGGCACTTTCGGAGTGGTGGCCCTCCTTGCAGGAGGAATCATCGGAGGGGTCTATGCCTCCCGGTTAGGACTGAAGAAAGCCCTCTGGCCAATGGCCCTCAGTCTGGCCCTTCCTTGCGCGGTCTATCTTTATATGGCTCTGACCCAGCCTTCCAACCTTTGGATCGTGGGCAGCTGCATCGTCTTCGACCAGTTCGGCTACGGCTTCGGTTTCACCGCCTATATGCTCTACATGATGCAGTTTGCCGACGGTCCTCTCAAAACTTCCCATTATGCGATCTGCACAGCCTTCATGTGGCTGTCGATGAAGATTCCGGGACTCTTCTCCGGCTATCTCCAGCAGGCGCTGGGCTACGTTGGATTCTTTATTCTTGTGATGATATGTTGCATACCAGCTTTTTCAGGCGTTTATTTTGCGCGCAGGCGTTTGTCCTGATTACCGTTCTCTGCCCTGCCATCGTCCGTCCCGGAATCGAAGTCCTGGAAGGACGCGGATTCGAAGGCCTGGTGGGCAAGAAAGTCGGCCTCCTGACCAATCCAAGCGGGGTTGACCACAATCTGCGTTCCACCATCGACATCCTCAACGAGGCCCCCGGAGTGGACCTGGTCAGACTTTTCGCTCCCGAGCACGGAGTCCGCGGGGACGTCTATGCCGGAGGCAAAGTCTCCGACGCAGTCGACCCTAAGACTGGCATTCCTGTCTTTTCATTGTACGGCAAGACAAGGACTCCCACCGATGCGATGCTGGAGGGGCTCGATGTGCTCGTCTACGACATCCAGGACATCGGAAGCCGCTCCTACACCTTCATCAGCACTCTCGGCCTTGTGATGAGGGCCTGTGCCCTGAACGATGTCGAGGTGATGGTTCTCGACCGTCCGAACCCTCTCGGAGGCAACAAGGTCGAAGGCTGTCTCGTCGAACCCGGCTTCTACTCCTTCGTCAGCGAGTTCGCGATTCCGTACATCTACGGTCTGACCGTCGGCGAACTTGCAATCCTGCTCAATGAAGAAGGCCTCAACCGAGGGGAAAAAGGCGACCTGGAGCCGCTCAAATGCCGTCTTTCGGTCATCCCGATGGAAGGATGGACCCGTGACATGCTATATCCCCAGACCGGCCTTCCGTGGGTTCTGCCGTCCCCGAATATTCCTTATCCCGAGTCTGCGGTGAACTACCCCTCCTCAGGCATTGCAGGCGAGTTCCGCTCATTCCTGAATATCGGGATAGGCTACACCCTCCCGTTCGCCGTCTTCGCGGCGGAATGGATCGACGCGGACGCCCTCAAGGCCAGGCTCGATGAATATGAGATCCCGGGCACCGTATTCCGGACAATCCACTTCAAGCCATTCTCCGGAGCGAACAAGGATGTGCTTGTGCACGGCGTTCAGTTCCATTACACTGATTATGAGGCTGCTACCTGCACCTTGACACAGTTCTGGGTGCTTCAGGCCGTCAATGAACTCTACCCTTCGCGCAATCCATTCCTGGTTGCTGACGCCCCAATGGCGATGTTCGACAAGGTTTGTGGTACGGATTATGTAAGAAAAACGTTCAAGACGCGGATGAAAGTGGAAGACATCAGGGATTACTGGTCCAAGGATGTCGAAGATTTCAAGAGACTTTCCCGTCGCTATCATTTGTACAATTAATACGTAATCCATTATGAAGAACATTTTCAGATTTTCAGCAGCTTCCATCGTAGCGATAGCAATGATGTTCCCGGGAGCGGGAGTCATGGCCCAGACAAGGTCTTCTTCCGAATCTTCCAGAAGCACAACCACCAGAAGTTCTTCAACCTCTTCCCAGAGAAGTTCCTCATCGCAGACCCGCAGTTCCTCCTC
>JBJFDD010000335.1:0-5139 GCA_051889815.1 Candidatus Cryptobacteroides sp.
ATCCTTGATCATGTCGTAGGCAGGAATCCTCTTGCCCTTGTAGCGCGGATGCGGGATCTTTGTGAAAGGAAGGTCCCAAAAGGAATCCATTTCATGCTCCGTCGCAGGAGGATAGGGTGGATTAACCTGAATATACCCTTCTCCGGTCGGTTCAATGATTGTGGCGGGATGCATCATGTTGGCGTGCATCTCGATCAGATGGAAGTTCTCGGCAAAAGCCTTCCTGTCGGACACGCACTCCTCAAAGGAATGCAGCACGACCACATTGTCTCCTCCTTTGCAGCGTCCGCTCATCCGGAAGGCTATCTGGGGGATAGTGCGGATTTCGCGGGGATTCCTCATTGCCTCGATAGCCCTGGTCAGTGCAAGCATAGGTCTCTCCCCCATCCCGTAGCAGAGATAATCTGCCGGGCACCATTCAAGGATGGAAGGCAGCAGTTCATCCTTCCAATAGTCGTAGTGGGCAAGACGTCTCAACGATGCCTCGACACCGCCTATGACCACAGGAACATCAGGATAGAGTTGCTTGAGTATTCTTGAATATACGCTGACGGCATAGTCAGGCCTCTGTCCGGCTTTACCTTCCGGTGTGTAGGCATCGTCATGCCTAAGCCTCTTCCCGGCGGTATAATGGTTGACCATCGAGTCCATGGCGCCGGCATTGACTCCGAAATAGAGCCGGGGCGCGCCGAGTTTGCGGAAATCGCGAAGGTCGTCACGCCAATTGGGCTGTGGCACCACAGCCACCCGGTAGCCGAAATGCTGGAGATAGCGGGCAATACAGGCAGTACCGAAAGAAGGATGGTCCACAAACGCATCACCCGTAAAGAGGATGACATCGATGTAGTCCCATCCCAAAGCCTCAACTTCCTTGACGGAAGTCGGAAACATATAGTTGTTCTGTCCAGACATCCTCTTGGGAATAGCGGTAGCCCCTGACGGCAAGCACCAGTCCTACATTCTTTCGGGAAGTTCGATTCCGAGAATTCCCATTCCCTTGCGGAGGACGGAGGAAATCGAATCGATCAGGGCCAGGCGCATGGTGAGCACATCCCGGTTCTCTTCCTTGAGGATTGGAGTATCGTGATAGTACTGGTTGAACTCCTTTGCCAAATCATAGACATAGTTGGCGATAAGTGCCGGCGAAAGGGCAGTTGCAGCCTCGGCTACCTTTGCAGGATAACTGTTCAGTATCTTGACAAGCCTGGTCTCCTTTGTGCTGAGAGGCACGTCAACGAGGGATGTGGCATCGTAGGAAAGACCCTGTTCCCCTGCTTTGCGGAGAATGGACCTGATACGGGCATGGGTGTACTGGATGAACGGTCCGGTGTTGCCGTTGAAGTCGATGGACTCCTTCGGGTTGAAGAGCATTGTCTTCTTTGGATCCACCTTGATTATGAAATACTTGAGGGCTCCAAGACCGATCATATGATAGAGTTTGTCCTTTTCCCCGTCAGAAAGGTCGGCGAGTTTGCCGGACTCCTCTGAAGTGGCTTTGGCCTCCTCGTACATCTTCTGGATGAGGTCATCTGCATCAACAACAGTTCCTTCACGGGACTTCATCTTGCCTTCAGGAAGTTCGACCATGCCATAGGACAGATGGAATATGTCGTCCGCCCACTTGAATCCGAGTTTGGAAAGGATCAGTTTGAGCACCTGGAAGTGGTAGTCCTGCTCGTTTCCGACCACATAGATGTGCGAATCAAGGGCATTCTCGCTGAATCTCTTCTCCGCAGTACCCAGGTCCTGGGTGATATAGACAGAAGTTCCGTCAGAACGCTGGACAATCTTTCGGTCCAGTCCTTCGGCGGTGAGGTCACACCAGACAGAGCCGTCAGGGTCCTTGACAAACACTCCCTTCTGCAGTCCTTCACGGACAAGTTCCTTGCCCAGAAGATAGGTGTCATGCTCATAGTAAACCTTGTCGAAAGTGATTCCCAGGGCACGGTATGTCTGGTCGAAACCTTCGAAAACCCAACCGTTCATCATCTCCCAGAGATCCCGGACTTCCTTGTCGCCGGCTTCCCATTTCTGGAGCATGACATGGGCTTCCTTGAGGCTTGGGGCCTCTTTCCCGGCCTCTTCCTCACTCATTCCGGAGGCGACAAGCTGTTCAACCTCCTTCTTGTAGATGTCATTGAAAGCGACATACATGTCGCCGACAAGATGGTCTCCCTTGATTCCGCTGGACTCTGGTGTCGCGCCTCCGCCGACCTTCTGCCAGGCCAGCATCGACTTGCAGATATGGATTCCCCTGTCATTGACCAGGGTTGTACGGATGACATTGTTCCCTGCAGCCTTGAGCAGCTTGGAAACAGAATCGCCGAGAAGGTTGTTCCGGATGTGTCCCAGATGGAGGGGTTTGTTGGTGTTCGGGGACGAGAACTCGACCATGATGTTCCTGCCTGTAGGAGGGAGGATGCCGAAGCCGGGATCTGTCACAATGTCCTTCAGCAGGCCGTTCCAGAACAGGTTGGACAGGAGAATATTCAGGAAGCCCTTGACCGTGTTGAAGCCGGAGATTTCCGGGACATTGTCCATGAGCCACTGCCCGATTGCATTTCCGGTGTTCTCGGGTGAGGAATGTGAAATACGGAGAAGAGGAAAGACGACCAGTGTAAAGTCGCCTTCGAACTCTTTCCTTGTCACCGAAACCTGCAGAGAGGATGCCTCCACGTCTGCGCCATACAAGGCCGATATGGCCTCTGCCGCTTTTGCGGCAATGAATGATTCAGGGGTCATTTTAGCCGAGATATGTTTTCAGATGTTTGCTTGCTGCCGGTTTCTTGAGTTTGCGGATTGCCTTTTCCTTTATTTGACGCACACGCTCACGGGTAAGGTCAAGTCTTTCTCCGATTTCCTCGAGTGTCATTTCCTGACAGCCGATTCCGAAGAATGATTTGATGATTTCACGTTCCCTGGAGGTCAGAATCTGCAGGGACCTTTCAATCTCCGTGCTGAGGGATTCATTGACAAGTCCTCTGTCGGCCATCGGAGAATCATCATTAGGGATGATGTCCAGAAGGCTGTTGTCCTCACCCTCCACAAAAGGAGCATCGACAGAGACGTGCCTGCCGGAGACCCTAAGGGTATCGGAAATCTTGTCCTGGGGAATATCTATCATTTCAGAGAGCTCCTCGTTTGAAGGAGCCCTCTCATTCTTCTGTTCAAACTGAGACAGGGCCTTGTTGATCTTGTTCAGGGAACCTACCTGGTTGAGAGGAAGCCTGACAATCCTGGACTGTTCTGCAAGAGCCTGCAGAATCGACTGGCGAATCCACCATACCGCATAGGAGATGAACTTGAAACCTCTCGTCTCATCGAACTTCTCTGCGGCCTTTATCAGTCCGAGGTTGCCCTCGTTGATAAGGTCCGGGAGGCTGAGCCCCTGGTTCTGGTACTGCTTCGCTACCGACACTACGAACCTCAGGTTCGCCCTGGTGAGCTTTTCCAGGGCCTTCTGGTCGCCCTTGCGGATTCTCTGCGAAAGTTCTACTTCTTCTTCAGGTGACACCAACTCTTCGCGTCCGATTTCCTGGAGATACTTGTCCAGCGAAGCGCTTTCACGGTTGGTGATTGATTTTGTGATCTTTAGCTGTCTCATTTACTTTATCTGACTATTCCTTTCCGAAGCCGAAGAAGGCTTTGCGGCCGTTGGCAGTCACGCCTTCGATGTAGATGGAACGCTTCGCATTCTTGGCAACGTTCACCACATCCTGGGGAGTTTTCACCGGCTGGTCGTTGACGAACAGGATGACGAGACCTTCACTTGCTCCGGCTTCCTGCATCCTGCCGGTTCCGACAGAAGTGACTTCCACTCCATAGGAAAGACCGAACTTTGCAAGAACATCTTTCGGGGCCTCCCGGAGAGCTGCACCGTAGAATGCCACCTCACCCTTGGAAACCTTCACGCCATTCTGGGACGCGCTCTCCTGGAATTCGACAGGGAACTCCTTCTCCTTCCCGTCCCTGAGGACCATCAGGACAGCCTTGTCACCAGGATGGTACGAATTGACCTTCTCCTGTACTGAAGAGCCGCTCCTGACAGATGTGCCGTCGATCGAAAGAAGAATGTCGCCCTTCTTGATTCCGGCCTTGTCAGCTGCTCCGCCTTCGGAAACATCTGCTATATATACGCCTTCAAGGGAAGAAAGTTTCATTTTTTTCATCATGTCCTCGACGGAATCATATTCAAGGGCCTTTGCAAGATTGCTGTTGAGGTCGGACATGGAAATTCCGAGTACAGCTCTCTTGACGGAACCGAAGTCGATGAGGTCCTCGACAATCTTCTTGACGATATTGACAGGAACGGCGAATGAATATCCCGAGAAGGCACCGTCCTGGGAAACGATTGCAGTGTTGATGCCGACAAGTTCGCCTGCTTTGTTGACGAGGGCGCCACCGGAGTTGCCCGGATTGACAGCTGCGTCGGTCTGGATGAAGGACTCGATGTGAAGCTGGTTGGACTCACGCTGCCTCTGGTAAGGATTCTCGCTCTGGCCGAAATTCATTGAACGGCCCTTCGCGCTGACGATTCCGGCAGTCACTGTCGAGCGGAGCTGGTAGCCCAGGGGGCTTCCAACTGCAAGGACCCATTCGCCCAGACGCAGGGCATCAGAGTCTCCGAATGCGATGGTAGGAAGGTTCTCAGCCTCTATCTTGATGAGGGCGATATCCGTTGCAGGGTCTGTACCTATGACCTTTGCCTCATACTTCTTGTTGTCATTGAGGGTTACCTCGACCTTGGTCGCATTGGCAACAACATGGTTGTTGGTGACGATGTAGCCGTCTGAACGGATGATCACACCCGATCCGCTGCCCTGCTGCTCCCTCTGCTGCGGAGTGTTGCCGAAGAAGAACCTGTAGAACGGATCGTCCAGCTGGTATTGCTGGGTGACAGTGACTCCCACATAGACCACAGCCTGGACAGCAGACTCGGCTGCATAGGTCAAGTCGGGATATTCAGATTCCGAAAGATTGATTGTACGGGTTACACCTTCCTTGTAAGTTACTGAAGGTGAATCGTTATTCTCTGTAGTTTTGGCTACGCCGTAGGCTGCCAGCATGCTGAGTCCGATGGACAGGAGCACCGTGATGACATTTTTATTCATATTCATTGTTCTTTATTATTTGTTTGTC
>JBJFDD010000336.1:0-5027 GCA_051889815.1 Candidatus Cryptobacteroides sp.
GGGATACCCTGGGCAAGATTGCAGCGAAGTACCATGTGACAGTCAACCAGCTGAAACAGTGGAACCATCTCCGCAGCACCATGATTTCAATAGGCCAGACCATCTACATCTACAGCAAGGCACCTGCTTCTTCCACCCGGGTTACCTCCTCCGGGTCCTCCGGCCCAGGGACTTCTTCTGGCTCGGCTGCCACGGCAGGTGAATATGTCATCCGCAAAGGTGACACCCTCTCCGGCATAGCAAGCAGGTATCCGGGAGTGAGCGCAAAAGACATAATGGAATACAACGGAATCGGGGACAGGATCAGTGTCGGACAGAAAATCCTCATCCCTGCCCCGAAGTAATCGTGAATTTGAGAATATTTGGACCATGAGACTGAAAAGCGGTTTTGTACTGAGGGAAATCTGCGGAGAGAAAGTACTTTCTGCAGAAGGCAAGGATGTGATTGATTTTTCGAAGCTTGTACGATTGAACGAGACATCTGCATACCTGTGGCAGGCTCTGGAAGGTAAGGATTTCGATGCGCAGACAATGCGCGACCTTCTCTGTGAACAGTATGATGTTACCCCAGAACAGGCGCTCAAGGACAGCGAAGCACTGATAAGCCAATTTGTTAGCATAGGTCTTGTCGAGATTTGAGTGATGGAGGAAATGGTACGTCACTATAGCGTGGGTGACCTGGTGTTCGGACTGGAATTGTCAGCGCCATATTCATTCATGGAATATACCGCCCCTGTGATGGAACGGATCCGGAGTGCCGCCGACGGCATTCTGGCTCCTGTCCTGCCAACCAGGGCCGGGGATGATGTACCGCCCAGGACTTTTGTCCGCTCGAAGGAGGAACTTCCCGGAACACTGTCAAGGTACTCCATCGACCTTTCCCAGTACGAGCCTTTCCGTACCCGTGACGACGCTGATGAACTTTTCCGCCTCAGGCTGGCCCCGGCTGCTCTTTTGGAAGATTCCGCCGGAGAGACTCTGATTACGGATATCAACGAGAATCTCCCCTCATACAGCATTTCCTCAAAAGGGGAGGAGACCGTTTTCCGATTCAGGGCATCTGATGGCAGTACCGCAGCAATCCTTACCATCCCCGGGGACATGAAAGAGGGAACTTTCATCCCTGCAGCCCGAAAGGGCGCACCTTTGTCCGGGAAGGCCATTGGATTCTACCTGAATATGGCACTGATGGTCATGTACACCTACAACGCTTCTTCCCTTGGAACCCTGCTTGTCCATGCCTCGGTTGTCAGCCACGGATGGGGAGCCCATCTTTTTCTGGGGAAGAGCGGAACCGGGAAAAGCACCCACAGCCGCCTGTGGCTTGAAAACATCGGAGGTGCTGCCCTTCTGAACGACGACAATCCGGTTCTCCGTTTCGTGGGTGGCGACCTTGTTGTCTATGGAACCCCTTGGAGCGGAAAGACCCCGTGCTACCGCAATACTTCCCGAAAGGTCCGCTCAATAGTGAACCTGAGCCAGGCTCCCCGCAACGAAATCCATCCCGTCAAGGGGATCCCTGCATATTCATTTCTCCTCTCGTCCGTGTCTTCCGTCCGCTGGAACAGGGAGATTATGGACATGCTTACTTCAGTCCTTTCCGCGATAGCGATGAAAGTCCCTTGCTACAGGATGGACTGCCTGCCTGACGCAGATGCCGCCCTGACGTGCTGCAGGGCTGTCGAAGGAAACGAACCAACAAAACCATAAACTCAGAAAGCCATGTCAAAACCTCAGATATCCACCCGTGCGGAGCTGATGCCTTCGTCACCGATCAGGAAACTGTTTCCCCTTGCGGAAGCGGCTGAAAAGAAAGGTGTCAAAATCTATCATCTCAACATCGGACAGCCCGACCTCCCATCTCCTGAAGAGGGCCTCGAGGCCCTGAAACACGTGGACAGGAAGGTCCTGGAATATTCTCCGAGTGACGGATTCCGCTCATTGCGCGAGAAGCTGGTCGCCTATTACGACCAGTACCAGATCAAGGTTACCCCGGAAGACATCATCATCACTACCGGCGGTTCCGAGGCCGTGCTGTTCGCATTCCTGGCCTGTCTCAATCCGGGTGACGAGATCATTGTCCCTGAACCTGCCTATGCCAACTACATGGCCTTCGCGATTTCCGCCGGAGCAGTCATCAAACCGATTGTCTCCACCATCGATGACGGTTTCGCCCTTCCTCCGGTAGATGATCTTGAGAAACTCATCACGCCCCGCACCAAGGGCATCCTGATCTGCAACCCGAACAATCCTACCGGCTACCTTTACACCAGGAAGGAGATGAACCGGATCCGCGACCTGGTCGCCAAGTACAATCTCTTCCTTTTCTCCGACGAGGTGTACAGGGAGTTTATCTACACCGGCTCGCCTTACATTTCAGCCTGTCATCTGGAGGGCATCGAGAACAATGTCGTACTGATTGATTCGGTTTCCAAGAGATACTCCGAGTGCGGAATCCGGATCGGCGCCCTCATCACCAAGAACGCCGAGCTCCGCCAGGCAGTCATGAAATTCTGCCAGGCCCGCCTCAGTCCTCCTCTTCTCGGCCAGATTGTCGCCGAGGCTTCCATCGATGCCCCGCGGAGCTATTCGATGAGGACCTATGAGGAGTACATCGAGAGGCGCAATTGCCTGATTGATGGCCTGAACAAGATAAAGGGTGTATATTCCCCGATTCCGATGGGGGCCTTCTACACCGTGGCCCGCCTTCCGATAGATGATTGCGACAAGTTCTGCCAATGGTGCCTGACGGATTTCTCCTATGAGGGCCAGACTATCCTTATGTCTCCGGCTACAGGCTTCTATTCGGATCCGGATTTGGGACACAATGAAGTGCGTATCGCCTATGCCCTCAACAAGGAAGACCTGAAAAAGGCCCTTGAGGTGCTCGCCCATGCGCTTGAAGCCTATCCCGGCAGGACGGAGTAGCCCTCTTCCGCCTTTGCTTCAATGGCGCGGGCGACCGTGTAGCCCATCGTCCAGGCAGCCTGCAGGTTGAAACCTCCGGTTATCGCATCGACGTCCAGAACCTCTCCCGCGAAGTAAAGTCCGGGAGAGTTCTTCGTTTCCAGGGTAGAAGGATTGATGTTGGACAGGGCAACTCCTCCGCAGGTGACGAATTCCTCTTTGAAACGGCTTTTGCCCGTGACTTCATACTCATCGTTCAGCAGGGTATTGACAAGCCTGTTGAGTCCCTTTGAGCCAAGCTCTGACCAACGGATGTCATTTCGGACTCCTGCTTTTCCAAGAATATGTTCCCAGAGCCTTCCGGGAATGTCTTCCGGATGAGTGTTGGCAATCTGCTTCCGGCCGTTGGCTGACGCTGCTTCAGCCAGAAAGGTACGTACATCATTCTCCGTCTGGCCCATCCAGTTGACCAGGATTCTTGTTTTGTAGCCATTGTCCGCCAGGAACCTTGCCGCATGGGAAGAGAGTTTCAGGATGGCAGGGCCGCTCATTCCCCAATGTGTGATGAGGAGCGGTCCCGAGCCGGTGAATCTTGTTCCCGGAATGGACACAGAAGCATTCTCAGCCACTGTTCCCATCAGTTTCTTAAGACTTTTGTCTCCGATGTTGAATGAAAAGAGAGAGGGTACAGGTGGAATTGTTTCCAGTCCGAGCGGGCCTGCAAAATCCAATCCGGACTTTGTCGGGGAGCCACCGGTGGTGACGACGACATATTCAGAGGTCACGTCAGGCTTCCCTTCTGATGAAATGATGTATCCCTCTGTGCCGTTCCGGACTATCGAATCGACCCTGTAGCCGGTATGGAGCCGTACTCCTTCCTGGCGCATCCGGAGGCACAGCATGTTCACTATCTCCATCGCATCCTGCGAAACCGGGAAATAGCAGTGGTCATCTTGAAGGATGAACTTGATTCCTTCGTTTTCGAACCACTGCAGGGCCTTTTCATGGCCGAAGTTCCGGAAAAGGCGTTTCATCAGCTTTTCTCCTCTTGGATAGGCCTCTGCCAGGGACTTGATGCCTTGGAAGGAATTCGTCAGGTTGCATCTTCCGCCTCCGGTCACCGCCACCTTGGCCAGCGGCTTCTTCCCGGCCTCATAGACATCAACCTCGGCTGAAGGGATTCTTCTCTTCAGTTCTATTGCACAGAGGCTTCCGGCCGCGCCTGCTCCTATTATGGCTATTCTCATTGAAGGTCGAGTGAATACTGCAAAGATACTCAGAATATTCCGTATCTTTGTACAGCCGATCATCCCCAAACACCGTTTTCAGATGTACAGTATCTTGTTCGTTTGCCACGGCAACATCTGCAGAAGCCCGATGGCAGAATTCATCATGAAGGACCTCGTAAGGAAAGCAGGTCTGCAGGACAGCATATTCATTGATTCCGCCGCGGTCTCTTATGAGGAGCAGGGCAATGGAATATATCATCCTGCGAAACTCACCCTTTCTGCGCACAATGTGCCGTTCACCGAGCATCATGCCCATAGGATTGACGATGCGGAGGCTTCCCGCTTCGACCTGATTGTCATCATGGATTCATCAAACCACAGGCTCATTTCCCGCCTGCTGAGCCCCGCCAACATGGCAAAAGTCCACATGATGATGGAATATGCCGACGGCTCACCGGTGCGTGATGTCTCGGATCCCTGGTATTCCGGAAATTTCGAGAAGACCTACAACGACATCCTTGCAGGCTGCAAAGGACTTCTTTCACGCATCCGCCCGCTGCTGTAGTTTCCCTTCTTGTGTTGAATGCAGTTGTCGGAGGGCTCCGCCAGAGTTCCGCTTCGCTTCATCCACCCTTCGGAGCTTCGTTCCTTCGGGAGCCGCTCACGAGGCCGCGGCCGGCCACGCTCTGGCGTTGCTCTCCGACAACTGTATGCCACTCTATATTATAAAGAGACCGACCCGAAAGGGCCGGCCTCTTTGTATGCTTGTGAAATACCGGGACTAGAGCTGTGGACCAGCCTTTACAAGAGCCTTTCCGGCCTTGTTGCCTTCGTATTTCTTGAAGTTCTTGATGAAGCGGCCAGCGAGGTCAACTGCCTTCTTCTCCCATT
>JBJFDD010000337.1:0-18616 GCA_051889815.1 Candidatus Cryptobacteroides sp.
GCGGGGGACAGGAAGACTATGCTTGATGTGACCATTGCTGGCTGCAAGTTCTCATACCTGATGATTGCAATCTTTGCAGTCCCGCTCATCCTTGAGATGCCTTATGTCCTGAAACTATGGCTGAAGACAGTCCCTGACCATGCTGTCGTCTTCGCATCTCTGATAATCGCCAAGTCTTGCCTTGAGCAGATGACGAATCTTCTGAACACTTCAATTTCAGCCGAAGGACGAGTCCGCAGCCTGCACATCCTCTTTATGGTCGCAAGTGTGGCGGCATTGGGACTGGGTGTCTTGCTATTCGACTCGGGCGCAGCTCCATATTCAATTTATGTGCTTTATCTCCTTGTCTTCGGTATGGCTGTTCCTGCCGGCAAGCTCGTGATAATGAAAAAGAACTGCGGGATGCAATATTCATTGTTCCTCAAGAGAGTCTTCCTGCCGATGCTTGTCGTGACTTCCCTTTCCTCCTTGTCGGGTTTCCTGGTCAGGGAACTGATGGGACCATCATTCTTGCGTCTGGTTGCTGTTTCCGCAGTGAGCGCGGTCGTTTTTGCGGGTGCCATGTTCGTTTTCGGAATGACTACGGACGAGAGACGCATTCTTGTACGGTTTATCCTTAAAGCCGTTCATAAGCTGTGTACGAAGATTCATCCGTGCCGGGTTCCCGGGAACATCATGTATGATCCTGACCGGGTTACAGAAGAAATCACCCGCCTGCTTGTATCTGATGAACCTTGCATGATATGCCGCTATGGAAGTGTCGAACTGATGAATGTGACGAACTATCTGTCAGTTTCCAGCGGGAAGAAGCAGGTCTGGGGTTATCTTTCCGGCCGGGTCCGCGAGTGGTGGTGGAATGAGACGAATGTCGAACAGATGAAATCCAATGCCGGTTTTTTCCCAAATGATATTGAACACTTGTCCCGTTTCGGCGAACTGGTTCTCTCCGACACAGGGGAGATCGACCTGCTCGGGTCATGGCTGCCGGATGAGAAGTATCTGGAGGATTATTATCCTGAGAGGATGATGAGAGCCCAACTCCGCCTTCTTGAACCATTCTGGTCGGCCGAGCCGTGGACAGGGGCACTGGAAGGAAAGAAAGTGCTTGTGGTTCATCCTTTCGCTTCATTGATTGAAAGCCAGTATCGGGACAAGCGCGAACTTCTGTTCCCGGGCAGGAATATCCTTCCCCGGTTCGAGTTGAAGACGATAGCCGCAGTTCAGAGTATCGGAGGCAATCCTTCCCTCTTCAGTGACTGGTTTGAAGCACTGGATTCAATGAAGGCGGCAATTGACAGGACGGATTATGATGTCTGCCTCATCGGATGCGGAGCCTATGGTTTCCCGCTTGCGGCCCACGTCAAGCGCTCCGGCAAGAAGGCTGTCCATCTCGGCGGGGCCCTGCAACTTTTGTTCGGAATAATCGGGAAGAGATGGGAAGACCCTGAATATGGCGTGAAGGAATGGGGAATTCCTGTCGGGGCATATTCCTCCCTCGTCAATGAATATTGGGTGCGTCCCGGAGATGCCCTGCGTCCAGTTGGTTCTGACAAGGTGGAGGGCGGATGTTATTGGTAAAACCATCTGATATTATGAAAGATAAACTGTTGAGGTTGTTGCTTCTTGTCCCTGGGTTCTTTCTCGGGCTTTGGGAGTTGTCGCTGAAAGGAAGCCGGGACCTTCGGAATCGGTTGAAATTCCGTTCTGCGAAGGTCGGACCGGGATGCTGTATTGCTCCAGACAGCAGTCTGGGGAAGCACACCGCCATTCTGGACGGGACCTATTTCAATCATTCAACTCTGGGAGATTACTCCTATGTCGGGAGGAACTGCTGCATCCTCAATGCGACAATCGGTAATTATTGTTCCATTGCGGACAATGTTACAATCGGTCCCGGACGCCATCCTCTGGACAGGTTCTCGACTTCGCCGGTCTTCTATAATGATGGCAACTATCTTGGAATCTTCGCAAAAACACATTCCGCCCCCTTTGAGGACTACGCACCGGTCTCTGTCGGGAATGATGTCTGGATCGGAGTCGGGGTCACAATCCTGGACGGAGTTACTGTGGGCAATGGAGCCGTGCTTGCAGCCGGGGCTGTCGTGACGCGTGATGTTCCGCCTTATGCAATTGTAGGAGGAGTACCGGCAAGGGTAATCGGACAGAGGAATCCGCAAGTGAATCCTGAGATACTGGCTGAATCTGAATGGTGGAAATCCGCACCGGAGGAAGCAGTGAAGATTGCGGAAGAAATAGAATCAACAGAATAATGATGGAAGGGCGCATTGCAGTGCTGATGACAGTGTTCAACAGGAAGGCCAAGACTCTGGCCTGCCTCGGGGACCTGTACTCGATGACAAGGCCGGAGGGCACTGAAATGGATGTCTACCTTGTCGATGGAGGTTCCTCCGACGGGACGGTGGAGACGGTGCGGAAGAATTTCCCTGAAGTGCGCATCGAAGTCTGCGAAGGTCTTTTCTGGGCGGGAGGAATGCGAAGGGCGTGGAATAATGCCGGCCCGGCATATTCACATTACCTGCTGGTCAATGACGACACCCGCATCTACCCTCAGGCATTGTCCATCCTTTCCGCGGCAGAACAGGCTGTCCCCGGGGGAATATATCTGGGCGCCACCGTGGATCCACGTACGGGGAAGTGTTCCTACGGGGGACGGATCCTGCTGCGCTCCGGACACGAGAAGAGCCGCCTGCTGATTCCTGACGGCACCCTCCAGAAGGCGGACCTGGGCAATGCCAACATTATGCTGGTGAGCCGCGGGGCCTTCGGAAAGCTTGGCAATCTGAGCGGGGCGTACACCCACGGAATAGCCGACTACGACTACACGATGGCGGCAGCCGGGGCGGGACTCCCGGTCATCCTTGCAGGTGAATATTGCGGAGAGTGCATTGATGACCACGGCAAACCCTGGAAGAGCCAGGTTACATCGCTCCGCCAGAGAATCGCCTACCTGTACAGTCCCAAGGGCCTTGCCTTCAGGGAATATATGCATTATGTACGCAGGTTTTTTCCGAAGGATGCCTTCTGGCTTCGCATCAAGTTGTGGGTGAAGACCTTGTTCCCTTTCCTCTGGGAACTCAAGTCGAGGGCAGGGAAACAGAACTGACCGGATTATGAATGTATTGCTGGGAATAACTCTCGCCCCCTATCGGGTGGATTACTACAACGGCCTCCACGACCGCTGCGACTGCGAAATCCATTTTCTGCAGCGCGGTTTCGAAGGCCAGCTCTTTTCCAATGAGCAGGTCGAGGCAGGCTGTACCTACACACCGCATTATCTCCGGACCATTCGCCTCGGCAGGGAAAGGCGCATCGCCCTTGGTCTGGGGAAGATCCTGCGCCGTCCGGGCATCCGCAATGTCATTGTCCCGGAGTTTTCCCTGCTGACCCTCCAGGTGATATTCCTGAAATGGTTTTTCCGACTGAAATTCAACATATTCAGCCAGTGCGACGACAGCCTGGACATGCTTGAAGGCGGCTCCAGTTTTTCAAGGGCGCACGTCTTCTCGCGAGGAATCTGCATGCCGTTCCTCAAGGACATCATCCTCGCGGACTCGCGAGCCGTCCGGTGGTATAGGGAAAAGTACGGCAAAGGAATATGGATGCCCATCATCCGGGACGAATCCGCTCCGGAGAACCGTTGCGAGGGTCTGGAAGAGGCCTCGCAGGCTCTCCGCCGGGAGCTGGGTCTTGAAGGCGTCCTGTCAGTCTTGTTCGTCGCGAGGCTCATTCCTCTTAAAAACCTGCATTCCCTGTTGAAGGCCTGTCAGGGTCTTGGAGTTCCGTACCGCCTCCTCGTTGTCGGGGACGGTCCGATGAGGCAGGAATGGGAGGCGGAGGCCGAAGCCATCGGCATTCAGGCGTCTTTTCTCGGCGCAAAGACCGGTCGGGAACTGGATGCCATCTACCGCTCCTGCGATGTGCTGGTTCTGCCGAGTTTCATCGAGGCCTTCGGTGCCGTGACCAACGAAGCCCTTCTGCAGGGCTGCCGTTGCGTGATTTCCAACCGGGCCGGCTCGGCCTGCCTGATAGAGGAAGGAGTCAACGGCTGGCTCTGCGACCCATCCTCCGTCGAGGACATCCGGAACAAGATTCTCAAGGCCGCCGCCATCCCGAATCCTTCCCGCGCCTCCCTGATGAAGGTTTCTTTCAACGGTTGCTTTGCCGGACTGGAAGCCGAATTCGGCCCGGGCTCTTCCGGGCTCCCGCGCATCCTTTTCATCATGCACATGCCGCCGCCGGTCCACGGGGCGGCAGTTATGGGACAGTACATCCACGATTCCGCCCTGGTCAACGGCAGATTAGACTGCCGGTACATCAACCTTTCCATCGCCCGTGACCTCAAGGATGTCGGCCGATTCAGCCTCCGCAAGGCTGTCAGCTATCTGCGCCTCCTTTTCCGCATCCGCAGGGAGATACGCGAATTCACGCCGGATCTGGTCTATGTGACCCCGAACACGGTAGGAGGACCCTTCTACAAGGATCTGGTCATCACGCAGATGGTCAAGTCGATGGGCTGCAAAGTCGTCGCCCACTACCACAACAAAGGGGTAGCCTCACGCCAGGACCGGGCTCTGGACGACAGGCTTTACCGTCTCGCTTTCAGGAACCAGAAGAACATCCTTCTCTCGGAACGCCTCTATCCCGACATCAGCCGGTACGCCGACCGCCGCGATGTGTACATCGTTCCTAACGGAATTCCTGCAAGTGAGGAAGACTGCATCAAAGCCTCCGCCGGTCCCCTGAGAATCCTTTTTCTCTCGAACATGCTTGCTTCCAAGGGCGTCTGGACCCTTCTCGATGCCCTCCGCATCCTCTCGCAGACGACTGCGGCGGATTTCCGCTGTGACTTCGTCGGGGAGTGGAAAGACGTTGACAGCGCAGCTTTCCGCTCGAGGATAGATGAATATTCCCTCTCTTCCCGGGTCTTCTGCCACGGAGGAAAGTACGGAGCGGAAAAGGCTGCCTTCCTGCGGGAGGCGGACGTGCTGGTTTTCCCTTCGGAGTCGGAAGCCTTCGGTCTTGTGCTTCTTGAAGCGATGCAGTACTCCTGTGCCTGCATCAGTACCGATGAAGGCGGCATTCCTGACATCATAGACGATGGCAGGACCGGTTTCGTGGTCCCGAAGAAGGACCCCCGGACCCTGGCAGAAGCCCTCGGGAGACTCTCCCTTGACCGGGAACTTTGCGCCTCGATGGGCCGCCTTGGGAGGGAAAAGTTCCTCCGGGAGTTCACCATCGGGGAGTTCGAACGCAACTTCACCAAGACTCTCCTTTCGGTGTTGGAAGAATCCTGAAGGATTGACTATCTTTGTCCTATGCTCAGCCTCAAGACAGCGCACATAGTCGGATCGATGCAGGTGCTTGACACCATCCCGGAAGGGAAGATCCTGATCAACACCATCAACGCCCATTCCTACAATGTGGCGCAGAAGGATTCCTTGTTCGCCGAGGCTCTGCTCAGAGGCGATTACCTGATTCCGGACGGAGCCTCGATTGTCGGTGCCTGCCGTTTCCTGAAGGCGAAAAGCCGTCCGCAGGAGCGCATCTCGGGCTGGGACCTGTTCATCCACGAGATGGACAAGGTTGCCTCCGGTGGCGGCAAGGTGATGTTTGCCGGATCATCCCCGGAAGTGCTTTCGCTCATCAGGGAAAGGGCTGCCAGTGAATATCCCGCTGCTACCGTGGTGACATATTCACCGCCCTACAAGCCTTCCTTTTCCGAGGAGGACGACGAGGAGATGATTGCCGCAATCAATGCCGCAGACCCGGACCTGCTCTGGATCGGGATGACCGCACCGAAGCAGGAGAAGTGGGCATATTCACACTGGCAGGAACTGGACATCCGCTGCCACTGCGGCACCGTGGGTGCAGTCTTCGACTTCTATGCGGGGACAGTGCGCAGGGCACCTCTATGGTGGCAGAAACACTCCCTGGAGTGGCTGTACCGCCTGCTGAAAGAACCCCGGCGGATGTGGAAACGCTATCTTGTCGGGAATGTGCTTTTTATCGTGAACATCCTGAAGGAGAAACTGTCATGAACAACGCGACTTTCAGAAACAAGGAGACGCTGGTTTACCGTCTGCCTGCCGCGCTCATCGACCTTGCGCTGATGATTGCGGTGTACAAGCTGATGCTTCTGGCCTTTCCGGTTCTTGTTGAGGCCGACAGGGTCATCGCGTCGAAGAGGTCGGTGTATTTCCTGATTATCGGTCATCTGATAGGGTGCATCTTCGTCCCGGCCAAGTTCTATCAGAGGAAACTTTCCCTGCGGGCGGTCTTCCAGAATTCCTTCTTCCACTGCCTTGTCAGCCTGGGAGTCTTCGCCGTTTCGATCGACCAGCTTTTCCACGCCTTTGCCGGGCGCTTCTACCTGCTCTGGGGGATAGCCTCCACCCTTTCCCTCGGGCTTCTGCACCTGGGGTACATGCAGATTGTCTCGGTTGCGAGAAGTTACGGCCGCAACAGGATCCATACCGTCATCATAGGCATCAATGACAATGCACTCAGGCTTTATTCCGCACTCATCCACGACCCGTCCTACAATAGCTACAAGTTCCTGGGATTCATTGCCGACGAGTCTTCTCCTCTTCCGGAAGGAGCCACCAGGCTCTGCTCGATAGAAGAGGCGCGGGACTACCTTTCCACCAACAAGGTCCACGAGGTCTATTGCGCCCTGGACCCGAGGGATGAGCCCTCGCTGATTGTCAGCCTGATCCGCTGCTGCGAAAACAACTTCATCGACTTCTTCTTCGTCCCGGCAATGGAAGGCTATCCGAGAAGGACCCTGAACTGTTTCGAACAGGGTGGAGTCAATGTCTTCAAACTAAGGGACGAACCTCTGGAAAATCCGGTCAATTCAGCAATCAAGCGCCTTTTCGACATTCTGGTCAGCGGTATTGTGCTGGTGACCGTCTATCCTTTCGTCTGGCTTTTTGTGGCCATAGGTACTTCGCTCACCTCTCCGGGACCGATTCTGTTCCGTCAGAAGAGGACCGGCTACAAGGGCCGCCCATTCACAATGCTGAAGTTCCGTTCCATGAAGGTCAATGACCAGGCGAACACCCTCCAGGCAACGAAGGATGACTCCCGCAAGACCCGATTCGGCAATTTCCTGAGGAGGACTTCCATAGATGAGATTCCACAGCTGGTCAACGTCTTCAAGGGCGACATGTCCCTTGTCGGACCGCGTCCGCATATGGAGGCCCACACAAGGCAGTATTCGGCCCAGATTGATGAATATCTTGTCCGCCACATGGTCAAGCCCGGTCTTACCGGCTGGGCCCAGGTGAACGGTTGCCGGGGCGAGACAAAGACCGTCCAGCAGATGACCGACAGGGTCAACCACGATATCTGGTACGTGGAGCACTGGTCCTTCTCCCTGGACCTGCGTATCATATTCATGACTTTCGTCCAGATTCTCAAGGGCGACAAACAAGCATATTAGACAATTCACGATGAACGATATTGTAGCATCCATCCTGCTCCTCGGAGCTTTGAATTCCGGAGGAACCCTGCCTTTCTGGGCAGTTTCGAACAATTTCGGTCTTATGCCGCAGGGCAGCGGAGGACTGGCTGTGGTACAGGCATATTCACAGCCGGCCCCTTCCGACGGGCCTTTCACTTACCGCTGGGGCGCCTCCTTCGCAGGCAACATCCACGCTGGCAAGGACTGCGCCATGGTCGATGAACTCTATGCCGGGGTAAGCTGGAAAAGACTTGGACTCGATGTCGGGATGAAGCACTCCGGGAGGGATTTCCTGGCTTCGGGCCTGAACCTGGGAGGCGACAACACCCTCGGGTCGATTTCCTCAACCGGAGGCCATCTGGTCTGGTCCGGCAACGCCCGTACGATGCCCGGTTACTCCCTGACCCTTTCGCCTACTCCGGTGCCCTTCACCAAGGGACATGTCAGGATACACGGTTCATTCGGGGACTATGTGACCCTGGGTGAGAGATATGTCGAGTCCGCCCTTGTCCACTCTACCAAAGCCTTCTGCACTTTCGACATCACCCCGAGACTCACTTTCGAGCTCGGCCTCGACCACTATGCGGTCTGGGCCGGGAAGGGAGATAATGCCGTAGCCGCCTTTTCCCTGGGGAACTACTACAGGGTCATTATCGGCAAGAATGCCGGTCCTGACGGCTCCGGGAGCGACAGGGCCAATTGCATCGGCGACCAGGGAGGTGCGGAAATGTTCAAGCTGGCCTACCGGGGAGACGGCTACCGGATTACCCTCCAGCACGAAATTCCCTACAACGACGGTTCCGGAATGATGTTCCGCAACTTTCCCGACGGAGTCAACACCCTCTGCTTCAGCTTTGACTCCAAGGACAGGTGGGTGTCGGACGTGCTTTATGAATATTCCTGGACGATGTGGCAGTCAGGTTCGCTGAACACCGAGTCCTACAACCCCGACATCTACGGGCCGGTGCCGCCGGAGGCCAACACGCAGGGCGGCGACAACTACTTCAACAATGGTGAATATGCCGACGGATGGACGCACCTGGGAAAAACCATCGGCTACCCTCTGTTCTTCGCCAAAGAGCCCAACTCCGACGGGTTTGTCCTCGGAGTGCGGAACAACAGGCTCAAGGCACATCATTTCGGCCTGGCCGGGAAACTATTCCGCAAGGCTCCCTACAAGCTGATGCTCACATATTCAATGAACCACGGGACTTACACGAAACCTTTCACCGGGCCGAGCCAGTGGCAGAGACCTTGGAAGTCGGTCAAAGAAGAAGGCCTTCCGCAGTTCAGCGCCGCCCTGATGGGCGAAGTTCCGCTGACGGAAGGTCTTTCCCTGACTTATGGTGCCTACCTTGACCGGGGAAAGGTCCTGCGCAATTCCACTGCAGCGACCCTCGGAGTCAGGTGGACCCTGGGTATCTGAGCCTATTTCTGGGCCTCTTCATGGGCCTCTTCCTGCTTCTCCGGGGCGTCGAGGCTTACTTTCTTAATCCTTACTTCCTTGATAGGCAGGTCCCTTGCGTTGGTGGCGACGCTGGCAATCCTGTCTATTACATCGAAACCGGAGATGGTCTCGCCGAAGACAGTGTATTCGCCGTCCAGCTGGGCGCAGGTCTTCTCATCCTGTACAATGTAGAACTGCGAACCTGAAGACTCCTTCTTCGGATTGGCGATGTCGCCTCTTCTTGCTGCTGCAATTGCACCCTTCTTGTGAGTGTACTCAGGAACGAATTCGGCAGGGATGGTGTAGCCCGGGCCTCCCTGGCCGTACTTTGCGACTGCTGCGGCTGAGGTGTCGCGGGTGTAAGGGTCTCCGCCCTGGATCATGAATCCATTGATGACCCTGTGGAAGAGGAGGCTGTCATAGAAGCCCGTCAGGGCCAGTTTCTCGAAATTGTCGCGATGTTTCGGAGTCTTGCTGTAGAGCTTGACCTTGATGGTCCCCAGGTTGGTTTCGATGTTGAAGACCGGTTCTTCCGGCAGGGTTGTCATTTTTTCCATAGCAATCTGTTCTTTCTGTGCTTTTTCCACTGCTGCCAGCGAGTCGAGCCTTGCCTGTTCGGCTTCGGCCGCAGCCTGGGCTTTCTTTGCCGCGCTGTTGCATCCGGCAGCAAGCGCAGCGGCGGTGAGCATCAAGCTCATCCTGAAAATCATTCTTTTCATAATCAGTTATCCTTGTTTCTGAAATTGTATCCCAAGTTTGTCAAAATCCTGAAGGAATTGCCCCTGAGGGCGGCATTGAACCTGTCCCAGTCCTTGATTTCGGGCTGGCACCACTGTACCTCGCTCATCGCGCAGAGGCGCGGCAGCAGCATATATTCAAGATGCTCCGGAGTAGCTATGTTCTCGCCCCAAAGGTTGGCCTGCACCCCGAGGATGTGTTTCTGCTGTTTTTCGTCCATGCCCTCAAGGGGATTGTAGCTGTAGACTTTTCCAATATCCAGAAGGCCATAGCTTAAAGGCTCTCCCTCGGCTGCCTGGCTCTGGTCGAAGTAGCAGTACTCCACAGGCGTCATGATGACATCGAATCCCCTGCTTGCTGCAAGTTCTCCGCCTGCGGTCCCTCTCCATGACATCACAGTGGCTCCTTCCTGCAGCTCCCCTTCCAGGATTTCATCCCAACCGATGATCTTGTGACCGTGTTCCCCGAGGAATGCCTGGATTCTCGCCGTGACATAGTTCTGGAGATAGGTCTCGGCGGATGCATGGCTGTCGGACTTGAGCCCGAGCTCCTTTATCCTTGCCTGGCAGTCCGGGCATTTCTCCCATTCAGTCTTCGGGCATTCGTCGCCTCCGATGTGGTAATATTCATAAGGGAAGAGGTCCATGATTTCCGTGAAGACATCTTCAAGGAAGGTGAAGGTGGCATCCTTGCCCGGGCACAGCGTCCTTTCGAAAACGCCCCAGTAGATAGGAACCTCCATCGGGTCATCGTGGCAGCTGAGCTGTGGATAGGCAGCAATCGCGGCGCTCATATGCCCCGGAAGGTCGATTTCAGGAATCACCTCTATTCCGAGGGAAGCGGCATGGCTGACCACCTCGCGGATCTGGTCCTGGGTGTAATAGCCGCCATGGCGGATTCCGTCGTTGCTTGTCTTGTCGCCCCCGATCATCGTTCCTGCGCGGAAGGCTCCCACGCTGGTCAGGCGGGGATACTTCTTGATTTCAATCCTCCAGCCCTGATCGTCGGTCAGGTGCCAGTGGAAGCGGTTGAGCTTGTAGACAGCCATTATGTCCAGCACCTTGATGACCTCCTCGACCGGGAAGAAATGTCTGGAACAGTCCAGATGGAGCCCCCTGTAGGCGAATCTCGGTTTGTCTGAAATCTTCATGCAAGGAATCAGGAACTTCTGCGAAGGATCGACCTTGTCTCCAAAGACGGACGCATCCACCAGCTGCATCAGGGTCTGGGTGGCATAGAGGAAGCCGTTGAAACCGGAGGCCCTGACGATGCAGTTCCTTCCTGTCACCTCGATCGAGTACTCCTCGCTCTCCATCTCTTTCTCGACCAGGAAGACAAAGCCCTTGATCCGTCCGCCTTCCACGGCATTTCTCAAGGAACCTCCCGGCACTGCGACTGTGGAAGTGTAGCCGCTGACGTAGGTCATCCTCTCGGCGAACTCACGGATTGCCGCAATGCTGCGCGAGTCAATCCCGCTCTCGCAATTGAATATCGCCCCTGCTGCCTTGAAATGGCCTTTGCCCATTTCGACCGAGTTTGGATGGGGAATTACTTCGAGCCTTGTCGACCCATCCTTCGCGAGGACGATTGCAGGCAAGGTCAAAAGGAAAGTCAGAATCAGTGTCTTGATAGGTTTCATATTTTGTATTGATAATTGTCGTCAGTAAAGAATTGTCGTCAGTAAAGAATCAGCCCCAGAAGGCCTCCGGCGATGATTATCGGAATCGGGCCGACCTTGAAAACCAGGGATGCGACCACTGCGGCGGCGAACAGAATCCAACTGGTGATGTCGGGAAAATTGTCCCGGACGATGCTGAACTCCATCCCGGAAAAGAGCGGAGTTCCGTTCCATCCCACGTTGAACATCAGCACCAGGGCGGCAGCTCCGATCAGTCCGACAACCGCCGGCCTGATCCATCCCATCACCCCTTCGAAAAGCCGGTTGCCCTTGAAACGGGTGTAGAACCGGACTATCGCGAGGATAATCAGAAAGGACGGAAGGGTGATCGCGAAGGTCGCAGTCAGGGAGCCCAGGATGCCCGCCAGGTGACCTGCACCCGCATCTGTGACCACCTCGTAGCCCACATAGGTCGCGCAGTTGATTCCGACCGGTCCCGGAGTCATCTGGGAGATGGCAACGATGTCGGTGAATGCACTTTCCGTGAGCCAGCCATGGACGGAAACGATCTGCGCCTGGATAAGTGAAAGCATCGCATAGCCTCCCCCGAAAGTGAAGAGTCCGATGACGAAGAACACCCCGAAGAGCTGCAGATAGAGTTCAAGTTCAGCCATTGCCATTCCTCCTTTCCCTGAATATGCTGACTGCGGTCCCGATCACGAGCATGACCAGCAGGATGTAGATAGGAGAGAAGCCCAGGAAGGCCACTCCCGCCATCGCCCCCAGAGTGATTGCCCAGGACCACCAGGTCCCGTTGTTCTTCTTGGCCATCCTGACCATCGGCACGACAATCAGCGACACCACCACCGGGCGGATGCCTTTGAATATCCTGACAATCACCGGGTTGTCCTGATAGCCGCTGAACACCATCGCGATTGCGAGGATGATGAGGAAGGAGGGGAGGGTCGCTCCGAGGGTGGCGGCGATGCTGCCCTTGACACCTCTTAATTTGTAGCCGGCGAACACCGACATGTTGACGGCAAGCACACCGGGGGCGGATTGCGCCAGGGCAATGATGTCGGGTAGTTCCTCATCGGTCATCCATCCTCTCCTGACCAGTTCATCCCTGATCAGGGGAATCATCGCATAGCCTCCGCCGATTGTGAAGGCTCCGATCTTGGCGAAAACCAGGAATATTTTCCAAAGTGATGTCATTGTTCTTCCTTGTTCCAGGGTCTGATGCCCATAGCCGGGAATCGGCCGAGTTTTCAAAGGTAGTGATTTTTTTGTATATTCGCTCTCATGAGAACCTTCAAAGCCATCAAGACTGCCTTTGCGTTTGCCGCCTTTGCGCTCGCGTTTGCCGCCTGTCAGGAAAAGGATGACGGGCCGGATGAATATGTCATCCCTTCCATAGACCTGAAACTCGATTCATTCAGTTTCCTTGCCGTCAACAATCCTATCCTTGGTGGAGAGGATGCCTTCGGCAAGATTGAAGGGGACACCATATTCATTGACTGTCCGGGAGTCACCTCGCTCAACCAGATGGTTCCTTCCTTCTCCGGAAGCTATGTCAAGGTCCTTGTCGACGGGGTTAAGATCACCCCCGGGCAGTCGGTCGTCAATTTCTCCAAGGTCAGGGAAGTGGTCTTGCAGGGCTACACGGACAGCAAGACGAGGAAATACTGCCTGTGCATCCGGATCCAGAACCTCATTCCGAAAGTGTCCATCAGGACCGGGTCGGAGATCACCAGCAGGACAGAGTATCTTCCTGCCACCATTACCGTCACCAATTATCCCTTTGCTGACAACATCTCGGCACCGGGCAAGGCAAAAGGCAGGGGCAATGCTACCTTCCTGAGCTATCCGAAGAAGTCCTACAAATTCAAGCTGGATGAGGCACAGAAGGTCTGCGGCTTCCGGAAGAACCGGGACTGGGTGCTCCTTGCGGAGTACTGCGACAAGTCCCTGATGAGGACAACGTACATGAATGCCCTCTCGAAGGCCGCTGGATGCGAATGGACTCCGGAAGCGGCCCACGTCGAGTTGTACCTCAACGGCTCCTACAACGGTGTCTATCTGCTGATAGAGCAGGTCGAGAAGGCAAAGCACAAGATTGACATCGGAGATGAAGGCTTCATCATAGAGGACGACAACTACTATTCCTGGGAACCGCTCTATTTCAAGACCGACCTCTACGGAAGGCATTACACATTCAAGTATCCGGATGTCTCTGACGGAGAAATCTCCCGGAATGACGACAACTACAACTACATCAAGGACTTTATGAACAAGATGGAAGCCTCTCTCCGGAGCGGTGATTTCCGGGATCCGGAAAAGGGCTACCGAAAGTACATCGATGTCCCGAGTTTCGTCAGATGGTATCTGGTGATGGAACTGCTCTCCTGCCAGGACCCGAACTTCTTCTACGTACTGCCTGCCAGGGGGGAGAAACTCAAAATGTACCCTGCCTGGGATGCAGAATGGATTCTGGGCAATGCCTATGCCGGTCCCGGTGGCTGGACCTCCCTTCCGCAGGATTTCGAAAAGCTGGAGAACTGGAGGAAGAAGCGCTACTTCCCGGAACTGTTCAGGGACCCTTATTTCGTCGAGCAGGTCTATTTCACCTGGCAGGATCTCAAGGAGAGGCTGGGGGATGTGCGTGAGGCTGTCGCCCTGGAGACCGAGACGATAAGACTCGCACAGGAAGACAACTTTGAGAAGTGGGACATCCTGAACAGGAGGGTTTCCGTCGAACAGATAGTCTTCGGCTCCTGGGAAAGGGAGCTTGACTACGCCTCCGACTGGTTCGAAAAGCGAATCGCCTGGTTCGACACCTACATCTCAGACCTCTACAACAGCAGCCGTTGAGGCCGGGAACATTCGCAGAAGGGCTGCGCTACCGGCCTCCCGTGGCAATCCTGTAGAGTTGTTCGTAATGGGCCCTGTACTCTGACGGGCCGTGGCGCCTGCGCTTGTCAGATAGTTTCGCGAGTTTCCTGAGGAAGAGGGTGGAGCAGCCGGCCTTGTTGTCGATTGCCTTGATGTCCACCGCCTTCTGGTAAGGCGCCCTGTCTTCACCGAATTCTTCAGCAACTTCTTGCCCTTCCGTGGATTCTTCAGCGAAGGATGTCTTTGAGGACACTCCTGCGCTCTTTGCGCACAAAGTGACGATACCTCTCTGCAAGGTCATGATTGTCGAAGACGGCTTCTTCTCGCTGAACAGAGTCACGAAGAGGTCGTCGTAGTATTCGCTCAATGAATATGCTTCTCCGTCTTCGGACAAGGATGCCGCAAGGGTGATTCTTCCCGGGGCGTCAGTAACCAGCTGGGAGGCCATTGCCTGGGCAACCTTGTTGGCGGCAGGAGCGTGAAGCGGGAATCCCGAGGTGACATCCCTGTCATCCAGCCAGTCGGCCTGCCGTACCTGTCCGATTGCCCAGAGCAGGGATGCTCTCTGGACATCTGCCGCAACAACACTGACCCTCTGCCCCGGAGTCCCTTCCTTGACCTGCCTCAGCCTGATGCCTCCTATCTGCGAAAGAACATTGGCAATGTACCTGTTGTACTGGTTGACAATCTCCGAATGGAGTCCTGCCCTGTGCGAGAAGTCCGGATCGTCCGTAATCCAGTTGTTGAGATTAGAAAGGATGTAGCGAAGGTTGCTGATGCCATATTCACCGGCCTTGACAGGGTCGTTGCCGAGGTCCTCCGAACGGGCGCTCGGGTCGTACTCCCCGCTGCCGAGCTGCTGCTCTCCGTAGGCGAATCTAGGGTCGCCCGCCTTGCTGTCGATGAACTTTTCCCTGATTGCAGCCTCTTCCCACATGTCGGAGGCTTCCGGCACAGGGCGGTACAGCCAGTCGATGGCATATTCATCGTAGATTCCCAGGGTCGGCGGGGTCAGCCTGACTCCCTTGTCCGAAGGCTGGGCGATGTAGTTGAAGCGGGCGTAGTCCATGATTGACGGTGTCGTGCCGTATTTCGCAGTGAAGGTTGCACTCCTAAGCGAATCCACAGGGAATGACGACGACGCGCTCATGTTGTGCATCAGACCGAGAGTGTGGCCGATTTCGTGGGTGACGACATATTCAAGGGACTCGTCCATCACTTCCTTCGGGAGCTTCTTGCAGCGCACCCTTTCGTCGACCTGGGCGGTCTGGACGAAGCGCCAGTTGTTGATGAGCCTGATGACATCGTTGTAGACGAGGACGGAGGCGTTGAGGATTTCGCCCGTGACAGGATCCACCCAGGACGGTCCCATTGCGTTCATCGTGGCATTGGGGATGTACCTGATGCAGGAATATTTGAGATTGTCCGGGTCGAACTGCGGGTCCTCTTCCGGAGTCGGGAAGTCCCTGACCTGCATTACATCCTTGAGCCCCAGTTTCCCGAAAGCGATGTTCCAGTTAAGGACTGCCCTGCGGATTGGTCCCTTCCACTCCTGCGGGAAGGCGTCGTCGATGTACCAGACAATCGGCTTGCGGACGGTCGTCGTTTCACCCATTTTCCAGGCTTCCACGTCCGTCGGCTCGATTCTCCACCTGTTGGCAATCCGGTAGGACTTGAAACCGTCTGCTTCGGTTGAAAGCTCTATCCGTGCTCCTCCGTTGCTGTTGCCGGTCGAGAAAACTCCGATACGGGAGTCCTGGATCCGTGGCCTCATCAGATCCTCCGGGAGAAGCAGGAACGAAACCGTGGACGACATCGATCCGCTTCCGGTGACTATCTTGATTCCGAGGAAGGAACGCGAAGTCTCCATGTTGTTGTTGATGACGATGGAGGCATTGTCGTCGAAGGCTTTCAAGTCGCTGAACCAGGTCGTCTGCCCCTCTCCCTTGACCGTGAATCCCTTGTCCTTGGGCTGAAGGTCGTTGATAAGGCCGGTGGCATCGAAGAAGAAAGATGAGCTGTCCGGACTGAAAGCACTGACGGATAGTCTCTTGAACACGCTTGGCATGTAGTTCCTCTCCATCGCCTTCTGCATCCCCGGGTCAGTCGAAGAGGCCCCCACCTGAGGAGTCTTCAGGACCACGACCGTGTCCTCGAGGTCAACTGTGAAACAGACCGGCTTGGCGTATTTGTAGCCGACATTGATTGATGAAGGGTCACTGACCGTGCTGACCGTCCCTCCCGCAAGGACCCTCCTGCCGAGGTGCTCCTTCCTGAATTCGATGTAGATCTTGTTCTTCGAAGTCCTGTGGAGGCTGATGAACCCTCCCTCGGCGCTCTGCTTGATATCTGCAGTGAGTTTCTCGTATGGAGTTTTCCTGACCGGCTTCTTGACGGTAGTGCTGTCTTTTGTTTCTTCTTTTTTCTCTTCCGTTTTGACCGCTGCCCTGACTGCCGGAGCGGAAACACCAAGCGCTGCTATTGCCGACAGCGCCGCAAGAATTGATCTGATGTTCATTGTTCGTTCTTGATTGTCGTGTGAAAGCAATTCAGGCAAAGATAGCAAATTGTTGCGAGCCTTTGCCTATTCCCAGCCCATTTCGCATTTCTCCAGGTTGCTGATTTTCCCGTTCTCGATTCTGAATCTCAGTGCCATCCTCGGAACGTCCCTTGACCCCTCGTAGCCGCAGGCACCCGGATTCATGAACAGGAAGCCATGCTCGGAGTCGCGGAAAACTTGAGGAATATGGCTGTGTCCGCAAATGAATATGTCGGGGTGGTACAGCCCTATCAGGGTCTCCGCATTCCGGTCATACTGCGGCCGCTTCGGGTCGTAGGCCCAGTAACTGCCACGGCGCAGGCCGATGTGGGTCATCAGGATCTTCATGCCCTCGCATTCAAAGGATCTGTAGAGGGGATGGTCCAGCCTGATCGAAACCCCGTCACAGTTGCCGTAGACCCCAATCAGGGGTTTGAATTCGGCAATCCTGGCTGCGCACTCGAGGGTGCCGAAATCCCCGGCGTGCCAGATGGCATCCACCGGTTCCAGAAAGGCCTTCACGTCTTCGGCGAAGACCCCGTGGGTGTCGGAAATCAGTCCTATGAACATGCTACAGCTTTATGATGATTTTCTTCCTGTAGAGCACCCAGAGGATGCAGAAAACAATCAGTGTGAATATGATGGCCCACGCGAGCGAGGTGAATTCGTTCGCCCCGAAATATTCAGAAGGCGAGAAGGAAATGAACCTCCAGCTCTTTGCGAGGACTCCCGATACCACGAATGCCATCAGGGCGTTGGTTCCCATCGCCTTGAATGGGGTGAAAGGCTTTTCGATGCCCTTGATGTCGATGATGTACATCAGAAGCGCAAGGGCTAGCATTGCCCAGCCGCCGGCGTAGAAAACGTAGGAAGCGGACCAGAGGGGTTTCGAAATAGGGATGGCGATGCTCAGGACCATTGCTCCGGCAAGGGAGGCGCAGCCGTAGGCGAACGTCCTCAGGGCTACTCTGTCCGGGGAGTTCGCCAGAGTGGCTCCAAAGTCATCTCCACTGAGGGCGAGTCTGTTCCTGGAGCGGATTATCATTGAGCCAATCAGGTAGCCCAGAAGGCAGGTGCAGGCTGTTGTCATAGTGCCCAGAAGCCCTTCCGGGTCGAAGTCCGTGCCGTTGTAGCCGTGGTAGCAGTGGTCGCTTCCTATCAGCCACCTGTCCAGCCGGACGCACGCATTTCCCTCGAGGGTGAAGGCTCCCGGTTCCTGTCCGAAGGCGAGCAGGATGCCTGTGTAGGTGATGCAGAGGGTTCCGATGGCCGCCATTATCTTCCCCGGCTTCTTGAGCCAGAGGGCGAGGCATCCGGCAAGGATGTAGGAGAGTCCTATCCTCTGGAGCACTCCGAAGATTCTCTTATGCCCTAGCCACCACAGCCAGTTGCTTGCGAGCGATGCCGAGGGATCGTGGAGCGTGGTCGGGAAGAATGGATAAAGGTTGAGGGCGAAGCCGGTCAGGAAGATCAGCGCTCCTCGCTTGAGGACCCTGAGGTAGTCTTTTGCCGTACCGGTGTTCCTTCCTTCAAAGGAGAATGCCATTGCGCATCCCATGCAGAACACGAATGTGGGGAACACCAGGTCTGTCGGAGTACACCCGTTCCAGGGAGCATGCCGCAAGTGACTGAAGATATGGGCCCAGGTTCCCGGATTGTTGACGATGCACATGAAGGCGACTGTCAGTCCCCTCAGTACATCCAGCGAAACATAGCGTTTTTTCATCGAATAATCTCCTATTGTTCGCAAATGTACCAAGAATATTCAAGAGATTTTTCTTTTCTCCCTGCTTTGTTGTTGGAAGAGACTGCCGGATTGCATATCTTTGACCCAATGCCAGTCAACCTCAAGCCCTTATGAAGAAAAGCCCCGCCATACTGTTCCTGCTGCCAGTT